>CAYJIN010000005.1:0-51917 GCA_964370245.1 uncultured Desulfovibrionaceae bacterium | reverse complement strand
GCAGAAAATCACCCAATCTCGTTTAAATGGGTAACAAAAGCGCAACAAAAAGGCTCAAAAGCAATTCACGTTGACCCTCGCTTTACCCGTACTTCATCAAAATGCGATAAATATGCGCCTATTCGTTCAGGTTCTGATATTGCATTTCTTGGTGGTATGATTAAATATATTCTTGATAATAATCTTTATTTTGAAGAATATGTGCGTAATTACACAAATGCTTGCTATCTTGTAAATGACGATTTCAAATTTGAAGACGGCATTTTCTCAGGTTTTAATGCTGAAACAAGAAGCTATGATAAATCATCTTGGTCATTCCAATTAGATGAAAATAAAGTGCCAATGCGTGATGACACAATGCAAAGTAAAAATTGTGTTCTCAATGTAATGAAAGATCATTATAAGCGTTATGACCTTGAAACTGTTTCAAAAATGACAGGTACTTCTGTTGAAGATTTGAAAGAAGTTTATGGCCTTTATGCAGCAACTGGTAAAGCGGATAAAGCTGGCACAATTATGTATGCAATGGGTTGGACGCAACATACTTATGGCGTACAAAATATCCGTACAATGTCAATTATTCAATTATTACTTGGTAATATTGGTGTTGCTGGCGGTGGCGTTAACGCGCTTCGTGGCGAATCAAACGTGCAAGGTTCAACTGACCAAGGCTTGCTTTCACACATCTATCCAGGTTATTTGCCTGTGCCAAATTCAGCGCATGTTGATTTTGAGGCATACACAAAAGCAACAACACCTGTTTCACACGACGCTAAAAGCACGAACTGGTGGAAAAATCGCCCTAAATATACAGCAAGCTTTATTAAAGCTTTGTATCCTGAACAAGAAGTGGCTGAAGCATTCAACTATCTTCCAAAATCAGATGCTGGCAAAAAAGCAACCGATTATTTCTGGATGAGCATTTTCACTGAAATGGCAAAAGGAAATATCAAAGGTTTATTTGCTTGGGGTATGAACCCAGCGTGCGGTGGCCCTGATTCAAATTCAAGCCGTGAAAGTTTAGGGAAATTAGATTGGCTTGTGAACGTAAACCTTTACGAAAACGAAACTTCTTCTTTCTGGAAAGGCCCTAACATGAAGCCTGAAGAAATTGGCACTGAAGTATTCTTCTTACCATGTGCTGCTTTTAATGAAAAAGAAGGTTCTATTGCTAACTCAGGCCGTTGGATGCAATGGCGTTATGCTGGCCCACAACCAATGGAAGGCACACAGCCTGATGGCGAAATGATTTATTGGATTGCTGATGAAGTGCAAAAACTCTATAAAGAAGAGGGCGGTGCATATCCTGAACCAATCGTAAATCTTGATACGCATGCTTGGGCTGATGGGCATTTATTCTCGCCAACTAAAGTTGCAAAACTTATGAATGGTTATTTCTTAAAAGATGTAACTATTGGCGATAAAACCTATAAAAAAGGTGAACAAGTTCCTAACTTCCTTGTATTGCAAGCTGATGGATCAACTGCGTCTGGTAACTGGCTTCATGCTGGTTCATGGACAGAGGCAGGCAATATGATGGCTCGTCGTGATGCAAGCCAAACCCCAATGCAAGAAAAAATCAACCTTTATCCTAATTGGTCATTCGCTTGGCCAGTGAATAGACGTATCGTGTATAACCGTGCATCTGTGGATACAAAAGGCGTTCCTTATAATAAGGAAAAAGCTGTTGTAGCTTGGGAAGATGGCAAATGGGTTGGCGATGTTATTGATGGTGGCGGAAACCCAGGTGCAAGCCATCCATTTATTATGACTACAAATGGTGTAGGCACTTTATTTGGTCAAGGCCTTGCTGATGGTCCACTTCCTGAATATTATGAACCGTATGAAAGCCCAGTTTCATCACACTTATTCTCAAAACAGTTTAATAGCCCTGTTGCTTATGTAAGCGAAGGCGCAAAATTATCTTCTGATAAAAAAGCTTTCCCTTATGTTGGAACAACTTATCGTGTAACTGAACATTGGCAAACAGGTCTTATGACTCGCCGTATGCCTTGGCTTTTAGAATGCGAACCGCAACTTTTTGCTGAAATTAGCCCCGAACTTGCAAAAGAACGTGGCATTGAAAATGGCGATAAAGTAAAAATTTCATCTATTCGTGGTGAAATTCAAGGTGTTGCAATTGTTACTGAAAGAATTAAGCCTTTTGATATTGAAGGAAAACCAGTACATATGGTTGGTTTCCCTTGGCATTATGGCTGGTTAAATCCAAAAGAAGGCGGAGATTCAGCAAACTTGCTCACTCCTCCAGTTGGCGATCCAAACGTAGGTATTCCGGAAAGTAAAGCCTTTTTGGTAAACATTGAGAAGGTAGGTTAATATGAAAGCTTTTTTTGTAGACTTAACATTATGTACAGCTTGCCGTGGTTGCCAAGTGGCTTGTAAACAATGGAAAAACCTTCCAGCTGAAGAAACTCATAACTGGGGTTCACACCAAAATCCAAAAGAGCTTACAGGCAATACTCTCAAACTTGTCCATTTCAAGGAAATTCCTGTTGAAGGCAAAGTAAATAGAGTTGACTGGGTGTTCTTCCCTGAGCAATGCCGTCATTGTATGGGTGCGCCATGCTCAATGGCTGTTGATAATCCTGATGCTATTATTATTGATGAAGAAACAGGCGCAGTTGTTTTCACTGATCTTATAAAAGATGAAGATTATGAATTAGTGCGCTCATTCTGCCCATACGATATCCCGCGTTTGCGTGAAGAAGATAATATGGCTACCAAATGCGACATGTGCAATGATCGTGTGCTTGACGGAAAACTTCCTTCATGCGTGCAAACTTGCCCAACTGGCGCAATGATGTTTGGTGATGAAACTGAAATATATGACTATGCGCATAAAAGATTAGAGGAAGTTTTGCCGAAATATCCTTTAGCAGAACTTGGTGATCCTGATATGGTGCGTGTTATCTATCTTTTCCCTTACCCACCTGCAGAAATTTTTGATAAAGCAGTTGCAAGTAATGAAGCGAAACAAATGGATAGACGTAGCCTTTTTGCAAAACTTTTAGGAAACAAAAAAGCAAGCAAAACTGCATAGTTTAATCTAAAAAAACACATAAAGCCATGAGTGGAAATCTGCTCATGGCTTTTTTTATTTTATTTTGTTTGTGCGCAAACATTGATTATGGTTGACAAAAAGCAAAGAAGAGAATATTTTATATCAGTAACAATTCCTTATAATTTTATTGTTAGTTTCCATGCCTTAATTGATTTTTATTTATGCCTTTTTATTTTTAAACTTTTAAATAAAAGAGTGAACTATGTTAAATCAATTGGTTGAAGATAAATATAATGCTATTCTTCTAGATAATGTTTCTTCAAAAGATAAAATAAATCCAAATCCTAAAGAAATTTATAATCTTGTAGTCGTCGGTGCTGGTTCAGCAGGGCTTATTACTGCAATTATTGCCTCAAGCCTTGGTGCAAAAGTTGCGCTTGTGGAAAGGCATTTGATGGGGGGCGATTGCTTGAATGTTGGTTGCGTTCCATCAAAAGCGCTCATATCTTCATCAAAAATGGTAAAGAAAATGCGCAAAGCAAGTGTTTTTGGTTTGGGAAATCATGCCGTGAATGCAAAAAAAGCTTTTCCTAATATTATGACAGAGTTAAGACGTATTCGAGCGGAAATTTCTGAAAACGATTCACAAAAGCGCTATGCAAGCTTTGGTATTGATGTGTTTTTTGGCGATGCTAAATTTTCAATGAATGGTAAAAATAATCAAGAATGTGTTGAGGTTGATAATAAAATTCTCAATTTTGATAAAGCCGTTATTGCAAGTGGTGCAAGAGCCGTTGAAATTCCTATTGAAGGCTTATCAAGAGAAGATTATTACACAAATGAAAATATTTTTGAGCTTACTGAACAACCTGAGCATATTTTATTCTTGGGAGGTGGCCCTATTGGTTGTGAACTGGCGCAAGCTTTTGCCCGTTTAGGCTCAAAAGTGAGTATTGTTCAAAGAGGACTATTTCTGCCTCGCGAAGATCCTGATGCTTCAAAATTACTTGCAGAAGTTTTTGAAAAAGATGGCATTGATGTCTTATTAGATGCAAATATCCTAAAAGTAGAAAAACTTGAAAATGGCAGAAAAAAAGCTTTTGTTGAAGACAATAATAAAAATATTCTTGAAATAGAAATAGATGTGCTTTTTGTAGGAATTGGTAGAGCGCCTAATGTTGAAAATATGGGCTTAGAATCAGTAAGCGTTGAATTTGATAAAAGAAATGGCGTAAAAGTTGATGATACTTTACGCACATCAAACCCAAATATCTTTGCCGCAGGCGATTGTTGCATGCTGTGGAAGTTTACACATGCCGCTGATGCAGCAGCTCAAATTGTTGTGCAAAATGCGCTTTTCCATACAAAGAAAAAACTCTCAAAACTCATTATGCCTTGGTGCACATACACTGAACCAGAAATTGCACACGTTGGCATGTATGAATATGATGCTAAAGAAAATGGCATTGAAGTTGATTTCTATCGCTTTGATATGAAAGAAATTGATAGAGCTTTGGCGGATAGAGAAGAACTTGGCTTTGTAAAAATTATGACGCAAAAAAATAAAGATAAAATACTAGGTGCAACAATTGTTTCTGCGCATGCTGGTGAAATGATTAGTGAAATAACAACAGCAATGCAAGCTGGAATGGGTTTATCAAAACTTGCGTCAGTTATTCATCCATATCCAACACAAGCAAGTGCAATTCAAAGAGCTGCGCAACAATATAAGAAAACAAAATTCACTCCTTTTGTTGCAAAAATATTCAAAAAACTCTTGGCTTTTCAATTGAATAGGGCTATAAAAAGAAGAAATAAAACATCTTCTTAGAAGGTTTGAAAATGCATAATTCTTTAATTCAAATAATTTCACGCTATCCTGTAGCCGGTAAAAGTAAAACAAGACTTATTCCGGCTATAGGAGCTGAAAATGCTGCTAATTTGCAAAAAGAAATGACAGAATTTATTCTGAATGAAGCTTTTTATACTTATGAAAAAGTGCAAGTGCATTTCAATGGTGGCACAAAAGAAGATATGCAGAATTGGCTTTTTGATGCTCTTAGAAAGAAAAATGCCAGAAAAAATATAAAAAATTTCAATGAACTAGATCTATTTCAAGAAGAAAATATAAAAAGTGAAATAAATTATGAAGATAGAATTGAATTTATCGAGCAAGCAGAAGGTGATTTAGGCATAAAACTACAAGCAGCTCTTGTAAAGGGATATATATCACTTTGTAATAATTCAAGAAAAAGCAGAAAAAAAATTATTATTATAGGTGCGGATTGCCCAAGCATAAGAAAAGAATTGCTTGATGAAGCCCTTTTGAAATTAGATGAAAAATCTTGCGTTATAGGGCCAAGTGTAGATGGTGGTTACTATCTTATTGGTTTTGCCTTAGAAAAAGATGAAATAGGGCTTTTAGAAGATGCGCATATTGATGAAAATTATTTAGATAAGCTTTTTAAAGAAAATAAAACTTTTGCTGAAATTCTAGATGTTTTTAATGGTATTACGTGGGGTAGCGAAAAAGTTTTTGCTGAAAGCATTGCTAAAATTGAGAAAAATAAAATTTCTTATCAAGTTTTGCAAAAGCTTTCAGATGTTGATTATCAAGAAGATATCCCAAGGTTGATTTCAATAATTATTCCAACGCTTAATGAAGAAGAAAATATGAAAAAACTTCTTTATACTTTGCCTTCCTCTTTTAATGTTGAAATTATTGTGGTTGATGGAAATAGTAATGATAACACGCGCGCAATTGCAAGGCATTTTGCCGATAAAGTTATTGTTTCAGAAAAAGGAAGATCACTTCAAATGCGCAAAGGTTTTGAAGAAGCAAAAGGTGATTTCTTATTCTTCATGCATGCTGATTCGCTTTTGCCAGCCTCTTTCGACAGCGCAATAAGAAAAACAATGGAAGATGAATCTATCTCATTAGGATATTTTGATTTTGCAGTCTATGAAGAGGTAAAATGTAGAAGTAAGAGTGATAATCTTCCACGCTCTTACAAAAGTGAAAATAAATCTTTATTTGATTTGAAAGTTACTTGCTTGGTAAAGGGTACAAATTTAAGAACAAAATATATGAAACGTCCTTATGGCGATCAAGGGCTTTTTGTGCGCAGAAAAGATTTTGAAAAATGGCAATTGCCGCCTCATCCAATTATGGAAGATGTTTTCTTAGTGAAAAAAGCTTTGGAATATGGAAGAATTGCAAGCACAAATCTAGAAATTGCAACTTCTCTTAGGCGTTGGGAAAAGCACGGATTTTTTAAAGTTTTTTGGATTAATCAAAGTGTTGTTTTTGCAACTTATCTTGGAATGGATTTAGAAATGATAAAGCAATGCTATTGGCAAGGAAAAAATCCTCTATGGTATTACGTAAAATCTTTTTTCAAAAAATAGAAATAATAGAATATTTGACGATAAAAAAGCCTAAACTCTGCAATAAGTATAGGCTTTTTGTTTTTTAAAATTCAAGTAATGCTAATTCAGTAAAGTTGTAAGCATTTCTTTTTGTGTGCCCTCTAAACTTTCAAGTGGAGTAATTAGACCAGATGCAAGTGAGGAATGTGCCGCCGAAATAGGCTTTTCTTTTGCAATAATTTGAATAGCTTGCTTAACAATTTTTTGAGAAGTTTGCGCATTTGCCGTAAGGTTTGCAATAGCAATTTCAGCAGTAACTGCTTCTTCATGCGGGTGCCAGCAATCATAATCGGTAATCATAGCCATTGCAGAATAGGCAATTTGCGCTTCCATCGCAAGTTTTGCTTCAGGCATATTTGTCATTCCAACAACATCAGCATTGATTTGTCTAAAGAATTGAGATTCAGCATAGCTTGAAAATTGCGGGCCTTCAATAGCGATATAAGTTCCTTTTGGATGCACACTATTTTCAGGCATAATTTTCTTTGCTTCATCAAAAATTATTTTACTCAGAAGAGGGCAGGTTGGTTTTGCCATAGAAACATGCGCAAGAATGCCATTGCCAAAAAATGTATTTGCTCTATTTTTTGTATTATCAATATATTGATCAACCACCAATAAATGCCTTGGCGCAACTTCTTCACGCAAAGAACCTACAGCAGAAACAGATAAAATATATTTCACACCTATGCTTTTTAATGCATAAATATTTGCTTTATAAGGAACTTCACTTGGTAGCAGAGAATGATTTTTGCCATGCCTTGCTAAAAATGCAACTTTAACATTATTAATTTCACCTACAACAAGTGGGGCAGAGGGTTTACCAAAGGGTGTATCAATATCAAGCTCTTCTATAATAGTTAAATCTTCCATTTTATAAAGGCCAGAACCGCCAATAATGCCAATTTGAATATCTTGCATATCTACTCCAAGTAATTACTAAAATGATGTGTCATTTTCTAAAATAGTGCGATATAAATAAAAATGCAAGCATCTAATTAATTATTGAAAAAAATAGAAAAAATGCAAGCTTATGCTTGTAAAAAAAAGTAAAAGCTGTTAGCATTTTTCCACGTAAATAATTATGGTTCTATGGTTTTTGGTTTTGTTTATGAGAGTGTAAGAAACTATAAAATTCGCCGAATGTATTTCTATCTTTTCTTAACTTTCATCGTGTAAAATAACTTATGGGGTTTTTATGTTAGAGAAATCAGAATTACAACCGGTTGAGACTAATTCTTGTTCATGCGCTGAGGCGCAAGTGGCTTTTGCAGAAAAAGCACCGCTTGATAGCAAGATTCTTATTAAAGAAATTGGATTATTAGCTGATGCATCAGCAACATCAGTGCTATACCATCAAAATAAAGAGCAATGGCTTCTTACTCCTTTAGGGGATAAAAGAGGCTATATTCAACCGCAAGAGCTTCATGAATTATGGATGCATACGGGGACTTTATGCAATCTTTCATGCCCTTTTTGCTTTGAAGGTTGCTCAAACAATTCATCACGAATTGAGCTCATTAATTTTGATGAAGCAAAATCTTTCCTTTCTGAAGCGTTAACACTTGGTGTGAAGCAGTTTTCATTCACAGGTGGTGAACCTTTTATGAATAAAGATTTTATAAATATTTTAGATTTTGCGCTTGATCATAATCCTTGCTTGGTTTTGACGAATGCAACAAAACCTTTAGCTACACAACTTGATAAAATTGAAAATTTAAAAAATAAAAAACATATGCTTAGCTTCCGTGTGAGCATTGATTCGCCAATCAAAGAAGAGCATGAAAAAAATCGTGGCAAAGGGAATTTTAATTTAGCTTTTGAAAATGCTGCAAAATTGCATAAGCTTGGCTTTCAAGTTTCTATTGCATCGCATCTTAATCCTGCGCATAATCCTGATGAAATCAATGCAAAATTCAAGGCTCTCTTTAAAGAATATGGTTTAGATGAAAACACAAGAATTGTTTTCTTCCCTGATTTACATCTTCCTTTTCAATCGCCAACCGTGCCTTTTATTACTGAAAATTGCATGACAAGCTATAAAACAGCTGAAGAAAGAGATAAATTTATGTGTGCACATAGCGCAATGATAGCAAAGAAAAAAGGGAAGATTCACATCTATCCTTGCACTTTAGTTGACGATGATGACGATTATAATATGGCGGAAACTATTGCAGAAGCTTTGAAATATCGTGTTATGCTAAAACATCATAGATGTTTTGCTTGTTTCTCAAGCGGCACTTCATGTTCGCAGTTATAATTTTATAAAATTATATTTACAAATAAAGTTCACGAAGTTTCTTTGTGAACTTTTCTTTTTTTTTATCAGCTAAGTAAGAGCTAAAAGATGCCTGTTTGAGAGTTTTCACTTGACTAATTGTAGGCATTTAGATATCGTATAAGTAGTATTTCTTTACATGGTTAACCTTCTTTTTCTGGGGTGATTATGACTTACGAAGAACTTTCTCAACTTGCAATGGATACGCAAACTTTCATCTGCTATATCATAGATTTTGAAACCTATGAGCTTCTTTATGTGAATAAAGCTGCAAAAGAAGCATTTGCACTTACAGGGAATGAAAATTACCTTGGCAGACATTGCTATGAGCTTTTTCAACTTCGCAATAGTCCGTGTGAGAAGTGTAATCAGTGTGAACTTGAATACGGTAAAAATACGCAAAGAGATATGCCAATTGCGCTTACTGGTGGCAATTATTCTTTTATTGACACTTTAGTTGATGTTGATGGGCGCAAAGCAAGGTTTACTATTGCTATTAATACAACTGAGCATTATCAGCATGTAAATTTTTTAGCAAAAAAACTCACTCGTGAAGAAACATTTATTCGCTGTATTCAAACACTTACAGGCGAAGTGAGCACTGAGGAAGCAATTGTAAGTCTTCTTAAAATTATAGGCGAATATCATCAAGCTGAGCGCGCTTTTTTGTTTGAAATTAATGACAAAACTCATACAGCGAAAAATGCCTATGAGTGGGTTTTGCATGATGAGGCAATAACTTTTGATATTTATCCGCATATGGAAGAAGCAGAACTAAAATATTTGCTTGATGCTTTTGAAAAAGATGGTGAATGTTTTTTAAATATTGCCACTGTAGATAAAAAATCTTCTATATATAAAGTTTTAGAGCTTACTAAGACTAAAATAGCTATGATTTCACCTCTTTATACTAATGGTGAACTCACTGCATTTATTGGTGTTGATAACCCTAATCGTATGCTAGACGATTTTTCTTTGCTTCATTCAGTTGCTATTTTTGTTAATGACGATTTGAAAAAACGTCGCTTTGTTGAAGAGTTAGAAGAGCTTTCCTATGTTGATACTCTTACTGGATTGAATAATAGAAATAAATATATGTCATGCCTGCGTGATATTGATAAAAGAAAAATACATTCCGTTGGAATTGTGCACATCAATGTTGACGGACTCAAAAAGATTAATGATATTTATGGGCAACAGCATGGCGATTTTGTTTTACAACAAGTTGCATCTTTGTTGAAATCAATGCTGCCGAATGAGTTATTCCGCCTTTCTGGTGATGAATTTATTGCTCTTTGTTTTGATATTTCAAATGTAGACTTTGAAAATCTTATTAAATCTTTACGTAAAGAAAGTGAAAATAGTAATGATTTTTCTTTCTCTGTGGGGGGCTTGTGGCAAGACGAGAAGATAGATATTGTGAAAGGTGTTGCACAAGCTAGCGAATTGATGTTTGCTGAAAAACAAAAATACTATAAAAAATCACATCTTGAGAGTGTGAAAGTTCGTTCAAATTCTGTAGAAATCATTTTAAATGAAATTGCAGCTGAATATTTTAGCGTTCATTACCAACCCAAAGTTGAATTAACAACAAGCAAAATCGTTGGTTTAGAAGCTCTTATAAGAAAAGTTGATGGTGATGGCAATATTATTCCTCCCGATAAATTTGTTCCTATTTATGAGCATGATGGCACTATAAGACACATTGATTTTTATGTGCTTGAATCAGTATGTTTGCTTTTACAAACACTTATGAGTTTAGGCAAACCGCTAAAAATAGCTGTAAATTTTTCACGGGTAACTTTTATGTCGTATGACTTAGTTGATGAAATAACTAAAATTGCAGATAAATATAGAATTCCACATGAATACATCAAAATTGAAATAACAGAAAGCATTGATAAAATGGATTTTGCTTTTTTTGCCAAGAAACTGAAAGCAATTAAAGAGCAGGGCTTTGATATTTCACTTGATGATTTTGGTGCGATGCATTCAAACTTACTCATGCTTGCTATGGCAGAATTTTCAGAAGTAAAAATTGATAAGCGTCTCATAGATAATATTAATACAAATATTCAAAACAGCATTGTTGTAAGAAATATTATTAAAACAATTAAAGAAATAGGCACTTCTATTTGTGTGGCAGAAGGAATTGAAACAAAAAAACAAAGAGATCTTCTTGCTGAATTTGGATGTGAGCACGGGCAAGGATATTATTTTTATAAACCAATGAAATTAGAAGATTTTCTAAAAATCTACTAACTTTTATTAAAGATAAAATATATGAAATAAATGTTTGTATTTTTATTGAAAATAATATATATATCGCCAAGAGAATTTTTTATAAAACTTCTTTGCGCGCATGTTTCTTCTAAACCTCTATAAGAATTATTGTTCTGTCTATATGCTTTGTTCGCTTTTAGATTTATAGGAAATTTTGACTAGGGATTAATCTTTGTTTAGAATGAAAGTGAGTGGCTTATGAAATTTTCCATAAAATTATTAATTGTTTTTCTTATTGCTGTTGTAATAGCAACTTACTTACATTTTCGCTCGTATGTAACAGATGAAGCGGAATATATGGAATATTTAAGTTCGTTGCATGCTGAAAGAATTGAACACGTATTAGAAGAAAAAGTTGCAGTAACAAACATTCTCAAAGATATTCTTGTTGATGACAAAGGCACAACCTCTGTCAAAGATTTAAATAATATTGCAAGACTTCTCTTTAGAGAAGATGAGCATGTTGCAATAAGCTTTTTACCTCATGGTGTTGTAAAATTTACATATCCTCCTGTCGTTCATGATGATATGAATGGGCATGACCTTTTTCAAAACCCTAAAACAAAAGAAGCTGCACAATTATCTAAAGATGAAGAAAAAACTGTCTTTGCAGGGCCTTATACACTAACAAATGGTGAAACAGGCATTTCGGCATTAACTCCAGTTTTTTATGACTATAAAGAGGAAAAATATTTCTGGGGCTTTGTGCTTACAATTCTAAAAGTAACTGATCAGCTTCTTGAAGGCACAGGTATTTTTGATGTTTCAGATCTTGGCTATGAATATTCTATAAGCACTAATTATCAAGGCGAAACTTCCACAGTCTTTCAAAGTGAAAGCTTTATGATGAGCTTGGCGCAGAATGAGATAGTAAGACAGGTTGGTAGTGCAGATTGGCATTTTCATATCTATTCTAAAACTTATTTGAAAGACTTAATAGGGCATTTAGTTTTCATTGCTTTTAGCTATCTTGGCATTGCTTTTATTCTTTACCTATTTGTTGATAAGCTTGAAGATAAGCTTGAGCTTACTGAAGAACTTTCATTGCTTGATCCTCTCACTGAACTGAAAAACCGTAAAGGTTTAGAGAATTTTATAGAAGATCCTGACAATTATAAAAAAGGTTATGCCTTATTCTATCTTGATTTGAATAAATTCAAACCGATTAACGATTCTTTCGGGCATGAAGCGGGCGATAAACTTCTTGTTGCTTTCTCAAGAAGACTTGCCCATCGTTTCCCTAAAGACACATGCATTGTTCGACTAGGCGGGGATGAATTTCTTATTGTTGTTCCGAAAAATGTTACCGATGGCGTGCGCGACCAAATCATTCAACGTGTGATTGCCCTTACTGAAGAGCCTTTCTATATTGATGACCGTAAATTTGAAATTTCCACAAGCGTTGGATTTGCTCAATTCCCAGATGATGGAAAAACTTTTGATTTAGTGCTTGCAAGAGCTGATGAAGCTATGTTTATTTGCAAAGAAAAATGTCACGAAGCATTATTGAAAGGTGAATTAAGTACATAGATAATACTTTTCTTTATATGCGTTTTTGCATTTTGAAACTTATAATCATGCATTGTTGTAAGCAAAATTTTAAACTAGCATTTTGCTTTTGCAAGCTCATTCCAATTATTTGTAAAACCTTGTGATTTCCGTTCTTGTTTCATATGCCAATGTGCATTTTTTTCACCCTCTGAACCAAAGAAAAGGGTTTTAGAACCAATCTTGCAATTTATTGCGTCGAGAGTTGTCATAAGCGATTGAGATTTTACTTTTTTTAATTCATTTTCAGGTGTAAAGCTGAGTAATGATGGTTGATAGTTTTTTTCAGAAACAATATCAAAAAGCATAACACCCGCTTTAGCATAAGCTAAATCTTCACGGTAAATTTGCTTTAATCCCTCTTGTGCACATTTAATAAAAAGGCGTGTATCATTGCTTGCTTCAGTAAAATTATATTGAATACTTGGCGAATAGAGTTCGCCATAATGTTTTGATGTGCGTATATGTATTTGCATGCCACCAGCAAGAAGTTTTTCTGCTCTTAGTCTTTCGCCAGCATTTGTTGCAAAATAGGAAAGGGCTTCATCTAAACTTTTTATATCAGGGATTCTTCTTGCAAAAGAACGCGAACAAACAAGGCTTTTGCGTGGTTTTAGTTCATCTGCTGTTATACTTGTAATTTCGCATGCTGGAATGCCACGAAGTTCAAGAACAGTGTTCCACACAGTAACGGAAAAATTTTTTCTAATCCATTGTTCATCTGAATTTTTTAATTGCAAAGCCGTTCTAATACCATAAATCGCTAATTTTTTAAATGTTTTTCTTCCTATTCCCCAAACTTCTTCAACAGGAATTTTTTCAAGATAATTATCAAAATTTCTATCGTTAACATCTAAAAAATAGAGTCCACTAGATTTTTTTGCAAGATAATTTGAAAGTTTAGCAAGTGTTCTTGTTTGAGATAACCCAATAGAAACTTGAATGCCAAGCCATTTAAAAACACGTTCACGAATGGAAACAAGCAATTCTTTAGCATTTGGAATGAGGGCAGAATCTAAATTTATAAAAGCTTCATCAATGGAATATTGGTCAACTTCTGGGCAGAAATCTTCTAAAATTGACATAATTCGTTGAGACATATCTCCATAAAGAGCATAATTTGAAGAGAAAATAGCAACCTTATGCTTTTCTAATTGATCTTTCACTTTAAAAAAAGGTTCAGCCATGCCAATTCCTAAAGCTTTTGCTTCTTTTGAGCGCGCAACAATACAACCATCATTATTTGAAAGAACAACAAGGGGAGTATTAGCTAAATCTGGGCGGAAAATTTTTTCGCACGAAGCATAGAAATTATTTGCGTCAACAAGCGCATAGAGCTTTTTATTAGGCATTGAATGAAATTATAAAAGTGAATGAATAACTGTTGTTACAACGCCCCAAATATGGATATATTCTTGTTCAGTAATATCAATTTCAGGGTAATCAGGATTTTCAGGCGCTAAATAGACTCGATTATTTTTACGTAAAATACGCTTCACAGTAAGTTCACCGTTCACAGCAGCAATTACGATTCGCCTGTGCGACGCTTCATAGGAGCGGTCAACAATAAGTAAATCGCCATCATTTATCGAGGCATTAATCATTGAATTGCCGTGTGCCCGTAAAAAGAAAGTTGCAGCTTCATTTCTGACAAGATATTCATGCAAATCAAGTTTTTTATCAAGATAATCATCAGCTGGGGAAGGAAAGCCCGCCGCAACTGGTGTAAGAAAAAGTGGAAGAGCCTGCTTGCCATGAGCAGTTTTTTGTGCGCTTCCTATAAGTTCTAAATTGGGTGAAAGATGAATTTTTTGCATAGTTTTTTTTAGCATAGAGTTAATAAGAGAGCAAGTAGAATAAAAATAAATTATGATTACAGTAGGTAAAAGTATATTTGATATGATTTTTATAGAACAATACTCTTTGAAATTAATCTTGACAGGCTAAATAACTAAATGCTAAAAGTGTTAGTTGTAACTAACAGATGTTTTCTCGCTTTATTTACATTGTAAAGAAATTTTTAAATTCTGTTAGAAGGAGTTTTTATGTCAAATACAGTTGCAATGATTGTTATTTTAGCAATTTTAGGTTTAGCAATTTATTATATTATTTCACAAAAAAGAAAAGGCATTAAATGTGGCAGTTGCGGTTCAAAATGCTGCTCTACTAAAGAAAAAGAAAAATGCTCGTCAAGTGAATAATTTCAACAGAATAGAATATGGTTTCAACCATAAAAAAGCCTTTTCTTACATCAAGAAGAGGCTTTTTGCTTTGTGAAATTATTTTTACTATTGTTTACCAATCGGTTGGTTTGCCCACATAGTTTTTAGGCAATTCTTCGCCAAAAGTAACACTTGCGGGAATTTCAGGTGCGGTGAGATTTTTCTGCATGAAGTCACGTAATTGTTTACGTATCTGGATTTCTGTTTCTGCTTTTATATTTTCTTTGTTTAGAATAATGAATGATTTTAAACGTGAACCTTCTTCTTTGCGCATAAGGCGAACGAGGCATTCTTCAACAAATGGGTGTGTTTTGATTATGCTACGAATTTTTTCAGGAAAAACGTTTACGCTTCCAACTTGCACTGCAGAATCTATTCTGCCTTTTGGACGGAAGTGGCGTTCGTCACGCCATTCAAAATTATCTTGCAAAGGGCAATCAAGTATACTTGCATCAGGCAAAGTTCTTGTGAGTTTTTGTGTTTCTAAGCTATAATTAAATTGTGGTAAAAGTGTAAAATAATCGTCTGGAGCTGTGCGATTGCATATTACACCGAGCTCAGAAGAACCAAAATTCTCTAAAAAGTAAAAACCATTAGAAAGCATTGTTGAGAAAGTGTTTTCTTTGAGTGGAGCAGTGCCTGAAATACAGTAAATATTTTTTCCGCAATTAGTATTGCTTGTAAGTTCATCTTGTTCAGCTAATTTGTCATAAATCAATGGAAGTGCTACAAGCAAATCAAATTCTTGCATTGAATTTATGATAATTTGTGGAAAAGGCACTTCAAAAACTGTTGGAATATTAAGAGCTTTTGGTAGTAAAACTGCAAAAGTGAAGCCATAAAGATGATGCAATGGAACTGTAACTAAAGCACGTTTACAATTTTTAAAATGAGGTATAATTCCAATAAGTTCTTGGCGCAAATGTTCTTCTTTGTGCGTGCATGGCTTTGGAACACCAGTTGAACCAGAAGTAAAGAAAGTTACCGTTTTTTCAGAGTTCAACCAGTCATTATAGGCTGCTTTTGCAAAATCATTAAAATTCTCTTCAAGAGAAGTTTGTGTTTTAATTGAAAACATTTTTTGATAAGCATCTACAATAGCATTTAAATTTTCTTCTGAATATTCTAATTCATTCCATGTTTTTGTTGCAAAATCATCAAGTGCTAATGCAGGAACAGGAAGAGCTGTATGCCTTGCTTTTTCAAAACGTGCTATTGATTGCAAGATTGCTAAAAATGAAGAGAGGTCAAGTGAAGGAATATAATTGATATCGCATGGATTTATATTTGAATGAGACATAGGACAGCCTTTTAAAATTAAAATAAAGTTTTGTTATTGTGAAGAAAAACCATTAAATGTCAAGTTTCTTTTCACTTCTTGTAATAGTGAGAAGCGAGATGTCATCTGTTGGTGAGGCATATTGCATATAGCTAAATAAATCTTTAAGTATTTTATCAATAATTGCTTGTGGAGTATTCTCTTCCTTCCATGCATTTTCAAATGATAACTTGAGGTTTTCATCACCAAATACTTCGCCTTCTTGATTATTTGGTGGTGAAAGAGCTTCATTTGCTCCGTCAGTATAAAGTAAAATAGCTTCATCTTTTTCTAATGTGTGTGTAAAGGAAGAATAGCTTTGATTTGGACGCACTCCAAGCACTAATTCATTAGACCATGAAAGATATTTAGCGTGCTCTTTATTGATAACAAGGGGCGGTGGATGGCCAGCGCTTGCCCATGTAAATTCGCCTGTTTCAATATTTAGAATTCCTGTGCACATGGTAATAAACATAAGAGAATTATCACGACGTAAAAGAGCATGGTTTACTCTTTCTAAGCATTCTGCTGGCGTATAGTCATTGAGGAGGAATGAGCGGGTAAGAGAAATTGCTCTACTCATAATAAGAGCAGCTGGAATTCCTTTTCCGCAAACGTCGCCAATAACAAAGTACCAGAGCGACGGGTTTTTAGGATGCACAAAACAATCGTAAAGATCGCCGCATACTTCCTGCGCCATCGTGAGTGAAGCGTGCACTTGATAATGTGAATTTTGCGGGAAGGAGTGTGGTAAAATACTTTCTTGAATATTATGTGCAATAAGCAGTTCGTTGTCTATTCTTTGTTTGATTTTTGTGTTTTCAACAAGATTTCTAAAAGAGCTACGCAAGGTAACACGCACTTTTTCAAAGTCATTGAGCATTGAGCCAAGTTCGTCAGGGTATTCTGCTTTTGGCAGTGGAGTATCAAGTTCACCCGTAGCCATTCTTTTAAGAGCGATTGTTAAATTATGTAATGGGCGCAAGGTTGAAGAAGTTACAAACCATGTAAGCGCACCGATAAGAAGAGGTGCAATTACAGCATACCAAATAAGCCAAAGAGGGAATGGGAAGACAATATTTCCAAGCTCTCTACTATCAACAAGTAAGCCAAGAAACCAACCTTCTGTTTGCATTGGATAGTGAACAAAAGAAGCAGGCCCTTCCCAAGGAAGTGGCCAAATAGTTTCATCTTGACCAAAAACAAGAGGAAGTTGGTAAATGCCAATTTCGCCATTTATAATTAAATTATGCATTTTAAGAAGTTCAGGTATATCATAAAGTTCTGCTTCTTCTTTCAAGCTTTGAGGGCCTTCGCCAAGTTTTCTGCCTGGAGGATAAATTATATATTGCCCTTTACTATCGAAATAAAGCGGGCATGCATTTTTGAAACCTGAAAGATGATAGAGCGTTTCTGCTATCCACGGCATGCCAACAACAACACCTACCCATCCATCTTCTGGATTATCAGTAAGAGCGTTTGCGTAAACCATTGAAGCATAAGGATCATCTTCAAAAAAATTGATATTTAAAGTTTGCCACAAGCCTTGCTCACCAGGAGGCGTAAGCTCAAGATCAACTTTATGGTCAAAATCTACTTGTGTAGGAACATTATCTACAAGCGGAAAATACCAACTTTTTTCTCCCTTACCAGCAATTATGCCGTAAATTGAGCTGTCTGCCACGATAAGACGAATATAATTTCCCTCTTTAAGAAGATTATCAAGCTCTTTTGCATTGTCTTTAAAAAGTTCTTCACTAGGTGTTTTGCCGAGTTGTTCTGCGAGTTGCGTTGAGTGTTCGCCAACCCTGTCAAGGTAAGTTGAACTGATAACAGATTGTGTATGCAATGTTTGTTCAGCAAAAACAGCAATTTTATCATACACAATTTCCCTGCCAGCATTGTAAAAAATATAAATGCCTGTTGCAAGAATAATATAAGAAATAGTTGTAAATATTATAGTATATTTAAATGCTAAATTTCCTGCCCAAAGTGATCGTAATTTATTGATAATATTTGTTTGTTTCTTAAATATTTTTTCTTTTTTTTTCGATTTAGCAATAGTATCTTCATTTAAATTGTTTGTTTCTAACGGTAAAAGAAAGCTAAGGCTGTTTAGATTTTGATAAGTATAGTGAAGACTTGTTGTTAGAAGGTGCACAAGAGCTAAACCACGTTGCCCAACGGAAGTGTTTGTAATGCTGTTGACATCTTTTACTTTATATTCAAGAGGGTTAAAAGGTTTTCCAGTGTCTTGAATAATAATTTTAAAAAATTTCTTTGCTATATTTTCTTTATATTTTACTGAGAGAGATATTTTAACTGGTAAGCTTTTTCCAGCACTTTCATCTTTGCTTTTTGAATGAAAAGCAATATTTGTAAGAAGTTCTTCAAGCACAAGACGCAAAGAAAGAGCATCTTCGTGCATAAGACCAATATCAGCCACCCATTCTTGGGCAATGCTTAGAATACCCGCTATAGTAGGTAAATCTGCAGTGAAAGAAAGGAGAAGTTCTTCTTTAGTTATCTTATTGTTATGCATAATTTTTTACTCTTTATTTTTAAATAGTGAAAAAAAATCTTGCAATGTACATTTTTTTGGCATATATACTTTTTACACATTATTCATAAGGAAAAGTTATGACAAGTAATGAATTACAATTAAAGTTAATAGAAATTTGTCAAAAAGTTGCGCAAGGCGATTATGAGGAAGTGAAATCCTTAATGGAACTTGCACCGGGTAGCGACGTTGACGAATCTGTCGCAGTGCTTGCAGAGGCAATTGGCCTAATGTCACTACGCATAGAAGCTAGAGAACTTGAATTGAGCAGATTGTTACGTGAACTTGAAAAATCTCAAACAGAGCTTCTAAGGCATGAGAAAAAACTTGTGCATGAAAATCTTCGTTTACGTAAAGAATTGAAAAAGTTCAACGTTGATGTTCCTGTTGGACAATCACAAGTAATGAAAGAGCTTTTAGAACGCACAAAACGTATGGCTGCTGTTGATAGCCCTGTTTTTATCACTGGTGAAACAGGCACTGGCAAAAGCATGCTTGCACGCTATATCCATAACATAAGTCCAAGAGCAACAAAACCTTTAGTATCAATAAATTGTTCTGCAATTCCTGCAGATATTATTGATAATGAACTATTTGGCGTTGAAGCGGGTGTTACAACACCTATTCAAGCTCGTATAGGCCGCTTTGAGCAAGCGAATGGTGGCTGCATCTTCCTTGATGAAATTGGTGATATGCCTTTATCCACTCAAGCAAAGCTCTTGCATCTTATTGAAACAGGTTGCATTGAGCGTGTAGGCGGCACTAGATCAATCAAGGTTGATGTCCGTATTATAGCAGCAACAACGCAAAATCTCAAGCGTAATATCAAGTATGAAAAATTCCGTGAAGATTTATTTTATCGCTTGAATGTTATGAATTTACATGTTCCTCCTTTACGCGAACGTTTTGATGATGTGCCATTTTTGGCAAGGCATATATTATCACGCCATTCTATAAGCAATCCATTAATTGCAACGAAAATTGATAATGAATCGCTTCAACTTCTCATGCAACACTCATGGCAAGGCAATGTGCGCGAGCTTGAAAATGTTCTTGAAAGAGCGGCTTTGTTTGCAAAAGATAATACAATTATCAAGCAAGATATTTTTTCAGCATTGAAAAATGAAAGCCCAGTAACCATTTTACCTTTAGATGCGCTTCAAGCTTCTGTTTCACTATCATTAGCAGATAAAGATCAGCAAGATAAAAGCATTGAGCATATTCCAAGCTTACAAGAAGTGGAAGATAAATTTATTATTGAGGTGTATACACATCTAAACTATAATAAATCGCTCACTGCTAGAGTTTTAGGGGTAAGCCGTGAAGGTTTACGTATTAAGCTTGATAAACTAAAGGATAAATTTTCCAATAAAGAGCAAGAAGCGTAATATCCTCTTGTAAGGATCCTTGAACATGCTTTTCAGCATCTTTGAGGAGTAAATCTAAGCAGATATTTAAATCTATAGAACCTTTAATTGTGGTGAGGAATTTTCTAAAATTTTCCTCGCCATAATTTTTTTTATTTGGATTTTGAAGCATGAAAAAACGTTGACTAAGAAAGAGTAGTGTATCACCTCTTTGTAATTGAATTTGATGAAGAGAATATTTGGTGTCATGCCTAATTCCTAGTGGCAGATTGTTTGACCATGAAAGCGCAAAGGCCTCGTATTTATTATCTTTTCGCTGAAGAATAAATGGTGGTTCTTGCCCTGCATTTGCAAAGGTTAGTATGCCAGTTTCTGTATCTAAAATACAAATAAATACGCTAATAAAAGGAGATGCAGGTGAATTTAAATTTTCAAAGCTAAAATTTGCTTCTTCTAAAACTTTTTCAGGAGAATAACCAAATTGAACAAGTTCGTGCAATAGTGGCAAAACCTTACCGCTGAGTAAGGCTGCAGGAATACCATGTTCTGCAACACTGCCTATCATTGTGCAAATTTTAGTTGGTGATAGGCTGAAACAATCATACATATCGCCATACACTTCATTTGCTGTGTGCACTTTTACAGCAATCTCTAAATCTTCTAATTGTGGTAGTTCAAGCGGTTTTAATCCATCTTGGATTGATCTTGCAAGTGCTAATTCACCAAAAATTCTTTCTTGTGTTGTTGCCATAAGCGTAAGATCTTGCACTCTTTGTTTAAGGGCAGAGTTGAGGCGTTCGGCAGCAATACATAATTCTTCTTGTTCCGTTGGGTAGGTTGAAATTTTATCAGGGCTAATTTTTCCTACAGCATCAAAATTACCATGGGCTAAGTTTTGTGCCATTTTTGCAACAGGTTGCAAAGGGTCTAACAAAGCGTTAGCTGTTTTATGCAAACCATAAATAGCAAGCGAAAGCACTAAAAAACCACCAAATACTAAAAGAAGCGTGGTTGTGTTTAAATCACTAAACAAGTCAGCACTTGGTATTAAAACACCAATATAGTAAGTATTATTAGCACTTGGCATAAAAAGGCATGTGTAAGAAGTTTTATGCCAATTAACATTTGTACTGCCATTTTTATTTTCTAAAATAATTTCTTTAAGTGAACCTAGTTGTTTGCTTGAACCTATGGGCAAAGTCCATTTACTGTCGTCAGTAAGAAAGAAAGGAATACATTCTTTAAAAAAACTAAATGATTTTATTCTTTCAGCATACCAATTTAGAGAAAGTGAAACTAGCAATAAGCCAGTAGTTTCTTGATTATTATCCTTGAGAACATGTATAATGAGTAGATTGAGGGTTCTATCCGAACCAATAGTGAGAGCTGTTTTCTGCTCGAAATCTAAGTTTCTAATATTTTCTGCTGTCCAATAATTATCATCGCCTATTTCAGTTGTAATGATGCCTTTTTCAATGCCTGTAGGGCAAGTCGTTGATTTTGCAGAATAAAGTTTTCTAGTGCTTGAAAAAACTTCTTTAAAGAGAGTATCACCTTCAAGTGAAATGATTTCAACAAATTGATCGCCTCTTGCATCAGAAATAGCTTCAATAAGTTTCCGTTCTTCTAGGTGTTTATTTTCAGGCGAAGCTGCACGCAAATCGTTCACTGAATCAATAAGAGGAGGCAAGCTTCTCATAATCCATTGAAGATTATAATCATCTTGCCTGTTGATACTTGAAGAAAATTGCTGTAATTGACCTTCTGCCGTTTCAATAATAACTTCTTCTGCTTGTTTATAGGCAAAGTAAGTCACTATAACAAGAATACAAATAGTTCCTGTAATAATTGGTAAAGATTGGCGAAATTTTAAACGATAACTAAACGGTATATTCTGTATCATAAATTTTTGATTTTAGGTGTTCGTGGGCTTCTTCACTAGAATCAAAAGCAGGAAAGAGGTTTGCAAAACCACTTCCAACAAAAAGTTTATATATTGTAGGGGACATATTTGAAACAACTATATTGCCCGCTAGAGGATCAAGTTTTTTACCAATATTCAATAAACTTCTCAAGCCAAAAGAACTTATATAATCAACCGCAGATAAATCAAAAACAACGTTTCGCATTCCTTCTTCAATTAAATTTGTACACTTCTGTTCGAATTCATTTGCTGAATAGGCATCCCATCTGCCTGAAACTTCAACGAGGTAAATTCCTTCATTTATACTTGTCATTATATCCATTTTATTGCTCCGACTACAAATGTTTGTTTTGTTGATAATTGAAAACAATACATAGGTTAATTGCTTTTTAAAAGTAATTTTTACTGAGTATACGTGAAAAGGTGAACAATAGCAAGTTGATTTGAATTTTCTTCTTTACAAATGCAAATGCTTTTTTTTGTTTGAGATTTGAGGGCAATAGCCGTATCAAAAGCTTGTGCTAGTGGTGTTGTGCCATAGAATGCAGTGTTTGAGCTAATTGATTTTCCACTATTTTTTTCTAATGTTGAAAGTTCATCAGTGCTAAAACCAGAAAGATAAATATTTGTATCATTGTGCTGGGTAAGAATATCAGCGCAATTTTCTTTTGTGAAAGAAACTGAAATTTTAGGCATTGTTTTTGTTTCTTCAGTGTTTTTCCCAAGCAAAAGAAACACAGAACCTTCTGAAAGCGCATAAGGGCTTTTTTGTAAATGATTTCTGCAAGTAAAGCTAAAACGTGAATCAATTTCATCAAGTCCGCCCACTAATACATAATCATTTTTACCTGATGCAAGTAAAAGCAGAGCAGTTTGAATTGCGCCCGCAAAAGAATGATCAAATTGCGTAACAGTTTGGCAACCACCTTGAATTTTGAGAATAAGGCTTATAAGCCCTGCACCCATATTGTTCACTGCATGCGAAAAAGCTGTTGGTGAAGAAAGCTCAGGGCTACTATCGAGGATTGATTCCATAAAATCAACATTCATTTGTGAGCTTGAGAAAGATGTGCCAATAACTAAACCCATGTTTTTAGCGACAAAAGACTTTTCTTCGCTTTCAACATTATTTTGCGTAATGCTTTGATTTGTTGAAAAACCAGCATTTTGAAGCGCTGGCACAGCAGAAAGTAAACCTAATTTTGCATATTTAGGCACTCGGCGCATATTTGCTTTTGGCAAAAGTGTTGATAGAGAACTAAGATTTGGCTCTAACAAATCCAAATATAAAGAATTTTCATCTTTATTATCAAGCTTAGTAAAGAAAGTTTCAGCGTCACCAAGCGAATGGAAGAGTGAATACCCTAAAATTGAGGCAGAAAGCATATATCCCTCATTATTTATTGATAGAATTTTTTGTCAGTAGAAACAATTAAAGCTGCATTTCCACCGCCAAAACCAAGAGAAGTTGAAAGCGCATATTCTTTTTCAATAGCAGTGTTTTCCCTTGTAGGAATAAGATTGATATTTGGATCAACTTCATTAAAACCAGCAGAAAGTGGAAGAGTGTTGTTTTGCAAAGCCATAAGGGAAAATATAGCTTCTAAAGCGCCAGCTGCACCAAGAGTATGCCCCGTAATTGCCTTGCTTGCCCAAACAGGAAGACCTGCGAGATGTGTATTGAAAAACTTGCCTTCAACATTATCATTCTCTTTTGTCGCTGTGCCATGCGCATTTACAAAAGCTAAATCTTCTTTTGTAATTCCAGCATCTAAAAGAGCAGATTTCATTGCTTCATTCAAACCAAAAGCATCAGGATGTGGTGCAGTGAAGTGATGAGCATCAGAACCACTGCCATAACCTACCGCAAAACCTTTGATTTCTGTTTGTCGTTTTTTTGCATGTTCGGCACTTTCAAGAATAATAACAGCCGCCGCTTCGCCAAGATTTAGCCCTTTTCTGTTGCCATCAAAAGGTTTGCACGCTTCTTTATCATAAACCATAAGACGAGCAAAACCAGTGTGAGGAACAAGCGAAAGAGCATCAGCTCCACCACAAATCACAAAATCACACTCATTTGCACGAATAAGTTCCATGCCAATGCCTATAGCATCAGCGCCAGATGTGCAGGCATTTGCTAAAGTAAGGCATGGGCCTGAAACTTGAAGTTTATTTCCAATTTCAAGCGCAAGATTTGCTTTGAAATATTCTTCAGCATCAATCGTGTTAGTTGTTGATTTTTCAGCTAAGTATTCAGCTTCATTGGTGAAAGCATGCTTTCTTGCAATTTCGTATGTATCAATAAAATGCAAGGCAGAACCAGCCGTTGTTCCCATGACAACAGCGGTTTTTGCTTCTTTTAATATTTCTTCAGAAAGTTTTGCGTCTAGTATTGCATTTTCTACAGCATGCAAAGCAAGAAAGAGCGTATCTTTTGCAGATTTCTTTCTGTTTTCGGCATCAAAACAAGGTGCAGCTAAAAAAGGATAGGGCAATGCATCTTTATGTAAAATTTGAGAATTTGATAAGTTACGCACAGAATTTGTCAAGCTATGCCAAATGTTTGCATTGTTAGACCCGGCGGCACTTATGCTTGCAAAACCAGTTATAGCTACAGGCTGTTTCATGCTTATTTATTCTCCATGATAAAGCTTGCTAATGTAAGAGGTGAAACAAAAATCTCTCTTGCTTTCTCAGGATCTTCAATTTTAATACCAAATCTTTTTTCAACAATAACAACAAGTTCAACAGCATCTAAACTATCAAGACCTAAACCATCAGGATCAAAAAGAAGGCTATCGTCACTAATTTCTTCTAGTGTGATATGTTCTAAGCGTAAGTCGTTGATAATGTGTTTTTTTAATTCTTCACAGCATTCATTAATTGTCATGTTTCTCTTCCCATAAGTTATAAAAATTAAAGAATTGATGCGGATATTCTTCCACCATAAATTCTAAAGCTTCGATATAATTTTGCACATAAGGTGCTAAAAGCTCTGGCTTTTTATGTATTCCATAAGGGATGTGTATTTTTTTTGCATACACACCGCGGATACAATTTTTATCAAGCACAGAAAATGTTATTATCAAAGGTTTTTGTGTGATTGAGGATATACTAAAAGGCGCTAAAGGTAAAGGA
The DNA here is from genome assembly GCA_964370245.1 of uncultured Desulfovibrionaceae bacterium. Lineage (GTDB taxonomy): Bacteria > Desulfobacterota > Desulfovibrionia > Desulfovibrionales > Desulfovibrionaceae > CAYJAZ01. The sequence goes on along the minus strand of CAYJIN010000005.1, from coordinate 26,828 downwards.
ATTTTCCCTCCCAAAAAAGGCATTAAAATAAATTTTTCACCTTCATACAAAACCCTGTCGCCCATCATACAAACAATTTCATTACGATTAAGTGCAGCTGAAATTTCAATTGATGCTTTAAAACCATCAGCAGGTGATATAAATTTTATTGGTTTTGCGCCTTTATAGGAATCACGCTGGAAATAATGTTTATCGTTATCGCCTTCTTGAACAAGCTGAACGAGGTTCACTTGACGCTGAGTATTTTCAAATTCTAACAAGCCTAATTGCCAAGAACCAACATGCCCCGATAAAATAATACAGCCTTCATCTTCCTTCAAAGCCTCTTGTAAACTTGCTTGTGAATTCACACTGTTCGTCTTAATTTCTAACGAACTATTTATTGATAAAAGCATTCTATCAAACAATAGATTAGCAAAATTTGAATAGATTTTATAGGTATGAATAAATTTCTGAAGTTTATTAGAATTAGGAAAACGCCTTTCAATATAATGTTGTGAACGCTTGCCAGAACTTGGCATGAGAGAATAGTAAAATATAACAACAGCTAAGAAAAATCTTGCAAGAAAAGTAAGCTTAAACTTCACTAAATAATAGAAAAAATTGTGTTGTAAGCGTGAGCCTAAGCTTTTGCTTGAAAATTTCATGTATTAATCCTTATATAACCTTTGAGAATAATTTATTTATTTTTATAATATAATTTTAAGCAAATACTCAAACTATAGACAAACAAGCCCATCACAATACCGAGCACAGGCGCAAGGAGAACTGAACCAATAATCCAATCGACAAATCTATACCAAAACTCGTAGTACAGTGTTTCCATTGAAAAATTTGTAAGCCATACACCATTAATAACTCGATAACCAACTAAAATACAAACAGCGGGCATTACAGGGGGCCACGTGAGCGGAATAATAAGTAAAGCGCAAAGTCTATTCAAATTAAATGTATTAATACAGAGCAGTAGGATAATACTTTGCAAGCCAAGCAAAGGTAGCAAACAAACAAAAAATGCAATCATAGCTGAAAGAGCTAAATGAAAAGGAGATGATTTTTGTAGTAAATAGTGTAATGATTGCAAGGGGGAAAGCAGAGAAAGAGTTTTACTTTCCACTTCAATTGCATGATGCTTAAAAGGAATAGGCACAAGCGCACGAACTGTTAATTTTGTGTTTAGCACAGTCATGCGGATATTATCTTTTGTTTTATCAAAGTGTGAAATTCTTTCTTCGCCTTTTTGATAAAGCACTTGAATAGGAATTTCTTCAATGGCAAAGCCAGACCATGCGGCTTTCACTAAGGCTTCCACCTCAAAAGCATAGCGTGTTTCTTTCAAATTCAAGCAAAGAAGAGCTTCAATATTATAAGCTCTAAAGCCACTTTGCATATCGCTTACTTTTTTACCGCTTTGCACAAACATCCAAAAAGCAGAAAATTTTCTTCCAAAACGTGAAGAAAATGGAATGTTTTCAACTTTGAAATCTCTTGCGCCAACAATAAATGCAAAAGGATCTTTTTCAATTGCTTTCAAGAACTTAGGAATGTCTTCTGGAAAATGCTGAGCATCGGAATCAAGTGTAATTATATGTGTATAATTATTCTCTAAAGCGTGTTGAGCGGCAGTTAAAATTGCAACGCCTTTACCTTTATTTATTTCATGAGAAAGAGTTGTAATTTCAAGTTCTTGAACTGTTTCAAGACTGTTATCAGTTGAACCGTCATCAATAACAATAATATCAGCGTGTGAAACTTGCGCAAGATTAGAGAAAAGATACATTTTTTCATTTATCTTATCAATAACTTGCATTGTGCGCACCACAACTTCTTTGAGCGTGTTGCAGTGGTTATACACAGGAATTACGAAAGCAATTTTATTTAACATTTGATATTTCCAAAAGCGTTTTGTTTCCAACTTTCGCAGAAATCAATATAAAATTTAGGGGCTTCAATTAAAAGAGAACCCTGCAAATCAATCATCATTTGGATTGTTTTGCCTGTTGTCATTAATCGTTCATCTTTATCAAAAATTTTATAGTCAAATTCAATGATAGCAGCTTCATTCCATAACAGCGAAGTTTCAATAATATAAGTATTTTTATAGGTGAGGGGATGATTATATTCTAAGCTAAAGTGCTTGAGAGGAATTGCAACATTATTCTCATGAAATCGAAAATAGGAAATATTATATTTTTCGCCAAAAGCTTCTCTGCCGTCTTCGAGCCAGCTTGCATAGCGCCCATGCCACATATAGGCGATAGGGTCAACTTCTTCAAAGCGAACTTGTCTTTCAATTCGCATGCTCAGTTCTGGATATTCACGAATAATATTTCTTTTTCTCATTGTTCTCTCGATTCTATTCTAATTAGTTGAAAATAAATTAGTTTTTCTCACAGCGTATGCGAAATTGTGCGCATTGATTATAATTTATTTCTATTTCACCTTCTGCTTGCACAAAAATAGAGCATTGCCATAAATTTTCTTTTATTTCAGCTACTTTCACTCGCGTTTTTTGATTTGGTTCAACGGGCATAGTAAATTTTGCTTGCATAACTTGAGAAGTTTTCACTTCAGAGCCAAGTTTTTCTTCAATAGTGAGCTGCGCCATCATTATTTGCACAATGGCTGGTAGCACGGCTTTATTTGGAAAATGCCCTTGAAAACCTAAAAATTGTGGTAAAAATTCAAAGTCTTTTGTAGCAAATTCTTTATCATTTTCCATAATAACTGCAAGAGCAGAGCCTATTTCTTTTAGTTCTGCTTTAATATTTTTTGTGTCTGTTTTATTATTCATTGTATTTCTCTTGTAAGTGATTTTATTTATTCAGGAAGAAATTCTTCAATAATAAGCTTTATTGTTCTGTTTTTATTTTTATCAAGATAAATAAGTTCGTCTTCTTTATTGGCTAAGTCGTCAGAATTCTTGAGAGAAGTTATTTGTTTTGACTGTAAATCATCAATGGCTTCTATAATTAATTCAGCACTTTCTTGAGCAATTCTATCTCCATTTGGGATATTACTTTGATTTGTGCAGATAAGTTCATTATTTTCAATTGAACATTTTGCAAGCAAAGAGCCATGTAAAAAAATGAAAGCAAATTGGGTGTTTACTTGAGTGTGAGGAGCTATATCAATCACATGCGGAGTATTTTCCCATTCCGCTTGAAAAAGCAAAGGCAAGTCAAGATGTTTATCTTTATCGTGAGTAAAAATATACCAAATTGCACCTGAAATTTGCCCATTTCCTTTAGGATTTTGAATGCTTATATTTTTACTACAGCCAATAATATTTATAATTAGTAACAGCAATAAAAGCAAAAGGGAAAGACTATTTTTTGATTTTTTATTAATTTGCATGATTTTCCTTTTTACAAAGAAGAGGTAAAAGATAAAGAGAAACAGGGACTTCAAGTATTAATCCAAAAAGAATTATTCTTCCCATATCTCGTAAAGTAGGGTGATTTGCAAAGGCAAGTAAGCCAATTCCTAAAATTGTGCTCATGGAAGAGATAAAAAGCGCGCGTTTGAGATTTAGTTCAAGCCCATTTTCAAGCTCGGCGCTCACTAAAATACCGTGATCAAGCGCAAGTCCAATAACAAGTAGAAGCGCAGTAAGTCCGCCCAAAGTAAGAGGGCTTTGCACGATATACATTCCTAAAAGCACAGAAAAAAGTGAAAATAATGCAGGAGTTAGCGCAAGTAATGTCTTTGCAATGTCAAAATAACAAAGATAGAGCAGAATTGTGCAAACAAAAAGTGCAATAGGTAAATATTTTGCTTCATCATAAAAACTTGATAAGATTTCATCTTCTAAAGCTTTAGGCGATAATTCAATAAGTTTTTCAAGAATAGACTGATCAATATTTTCTTCTAAGTTTTCAATATTGAAAGAATTATTAGAAATAAGCAGAGTATGGAATTTTATTTCTTCGCCCTCTTGAAGATTGCTATTTTTGCTTAATACATAAAAATCTATCAAAGGTGCAAGCGGTGTTTCTGAGATATTATCATAAGTAAGAAGCATTGGCTTGCTATGAAGAATATCAAAAAATGGCTGAAAAATAGTATTTGGAATTGAAAATAAAGCAGAAGATTTTTCAAGGGTGGATATAATTTCCGCTTGATATTGTTGAAGAAAATGCTTCCACCTTGCAATGTTTTCTTCTTGTTCGCTTATAGTTGGAAAAAGATAAGCTATAGTAGAAATACTGCTTTCTTGCATGCTTTGAGCTTCTTTTTTGGAAAGATTATTCATCGTTTCTGAAATGAGGCGAGCATTTTCAAAAAGTTCTTCTTCATTATTGCTTTCTAAAATATAGAGCGAGGCTGTGCTTTGCGTATCATTCGCCCAAGTTTCGGTGAATTTTTGAATATTTGTATCGTCTTTATTGAGCGCAACACCCATACTTTGCGGGGAAACATCAACAGAAATATGCGTAAATAAATAGGTAGTTGCAATAATTAGAAATAGGCTGAGAATAGCACAGCGAATAAAGCTAGGCTTTTGATTTAACACTTCACTTTTGTTTTCAACTATTTTTTGAATAGGTTTCACTTTTGGCGCAAAAAAAGTTTTGAATCTTGGGCAGAGTGGAAGAATAAAAAGAGCAAGCAAAAAGCCAAAAGTTAAAGAAAGTATTGCAAATAAAGCGAGTTGGCGTATTGCAGGCAATGATGAAAAAAGTAAAACTGAAAAGCCTGAAATATTAAGAATAAAACCTTGGAAAAGTGGAATTGATAAAAAACGCAAAACTTTTTGAGTGTTTTTTTCCTTTTCCATTGCGCAATACATGTGCACAGCATAATCTTCTGCAATGCCAAGCACGGCCGCCCCAAAACCTAAAGCTAAACCAGAAAGACTTGCTGAAAATGCAGTCATAAAGCCAAGGCTTAAGCTAACCGCAAAAGCTGGTGTGAGCAGAAGCCATATCCCAGAAAGAGAGCGCACGAAAAATATATATAAAAGAAGAAGACCAATCAAAGAAAAAAACACAATATTTTTTATATCATTTTCTATAGTTATAGTGTTTTCTGCTGTGTGAACAATGCCGCCTGCCATATTGATTTCAATAGTAGAAGGTAAAGAAGGTTTTAAATTTCTAATGTTCTCAATAAGTGCCCTTGCAACTGTCGTATCATGAATAGAAACAAGAGGTTGAAAGGTGAGAAGTAGATGTTTATTATCTTTTGAATATTGATACTCAGCATTCAAATTGAAAAAATTATTTTGTGCATTTTCTTCTTTGCCTTTAGTATTATTTGATTTTTCCTCTAAAGGAGTAGGAAAGTTATCAAGAATAATTGATTTTAGATTAAAAGGATCAGCCCTAAGCCAAGGCACAATTGAAGAAACAGCGAAGGTGGAAAGTGTTTGCAAGGTATCATTTGCGCGAGCCTCAAGCACTTGCGAATTTAAATCGCTAATAAGTTGATTTTCAATGTCTTCTGTGAAAAAGTTTGGCAAAAATTGCATGATATTTTTAGGCGCAACATTTGCATTTTCTTTGAGTAAAATTGCGTGTTTAGGATTAATTACTTCAATGATTTTACGCGCACTTATTTCTAACTCATCTTTATTTGCATTTGGGTGATAAATATCAACAAAAAATAGGCGGGAAAATGGTGCTAAATCCATACCTTGAGCCATTTTTTGCAATTTATGGGAAGAGTCTGGCAAGAGCATTGCTGAGCTATTGTTCAGCTCAATTTTTGAAAATGAATAAAAAGCTAAAGCCCAAATTGAAAGAAGTATAAGAAAGATTATACTACGGTTTTTTTTAGTCTTCATACCAAATTGATAAAAAGAAATAATATTATTTATAAAAAAATCTTTCATTATTTTTACTGGCTTAGCTAAAATGTTTACTTGCTTTTATTAAAAATTCCTTGCGGAAAAACTTCATTATAAGTCTTATTATATTGAGTGTCTATAAAGTTGAGATGCGTATAACTTTCCTCGTTTTCATAAAAAGTAAGCGAAGAAAGATTTTTAATATCTGAAGAAAATACAAGATTTATTTTTCTGAAAAAATATGTTTCTTTTGGCACAAGAGTTATAGAATTTTCAGCATGCAGAAAAATTTCATATTGTTTTTCAATTTGTTGTGAATCTATATTAAGCCAAAAAATAAGTTGTTGCGCCATGATTTCAGTAAAATTTTTCTCAATATCTTTGGCTTCACGGTAGTTAGTTCTCTCTTGTGTCCATACATAAGTTTTTGCGTTTTCGCTAGTCGAATCAAGGGGGATTTTTCCAATGAATATTCCTGAAAGTGCAGGTTTTTCATATTCCCAAAAAAGCGTGTTTGGATTTCCTTTTTCAAAAAATAAAGTTCCGCTTGTTTTTATGGGCATATCTAAAAAAGCAACATGTTTTTCTTGATGAAATTTACTGTAAAGGCTTGTAGTTTTTGAAGAATACTCAATAAATTTTTCTAACAATACCAAGGCAGAACTTTTACTTTCAGCTTTTGCAATATGCGTATTTTCTGAAAATGTAAAAGGAAGGATAAGTAGGGTAGTGAGTAAAATAATTAAATTTTTTCTCAAGAATTTCATAAAAATGCCTTTTGTTTGTAAGAAAAATCAAAAAATTGACTGCGTTATTTACTAGTGTCGTCTGGAAGAAATATTTTAAATTGTCCTGAACCAATTTTACGTTGAGAATTTGCCGCATTTACAATAAAAAGTTCGCCTTCAACAACTAAAATATTCGCCAGTTCAGCCACAATAGAAACTTTTGCTTGAACAGTTTCGCCAAGTGAAGCTGGTTCTAAAATTGAAACTTCTTTAATCGCTGCAAGAAATCCAAAATCAAGGTCAATTTGATTTTTTATATAACCAGTGCCTGCTGCAAAAGCTTGAGCCAAAATTTCAATATACGCTGCTTCTTCTAACTGATTTTTATCATTCAAAAAAATACATTTTTCTGTAATATCATATTCAGCAATAATACTTTCGTTATTTGCCTCACTAAGCCTGCTGATAAGAAGCATGGGCGGGCGATGCGGAATAAATGGTAAAAAATCAAGGTCTTGTAGAGTTTGCATAGAAGCCCTCACATGAAGTTATAGCATTACTTAACAAAAATCATAAATGAGAAATGCTAAGTAATGCTAAAAAAATTAATAGCCAATAAGTGCAAGATTTTCGTTGATGTGTCTTGATAAATTGTTCACCCATTTGTTATAGTTAGGGTGAATTTCATTACCTTTTGCATCCATATTGATACTGCTTACATAATTGATTGAATATTCTTCAGTTGTGTAAGGAATATCAACAACGATTGTGTGTTTGCCACGAACAACGATTGTTGCACGAAGTGTTTGATCGTCAGTTTTTTTAGTGTGCCAGCCAATTTTATTACAAGCTGTAACAATAGCTTTTTCAATTTGTTGTGGATTTAATTCTTCAGTAATTTGTGATGTTGGAGTTACCATTTGGCTTCTAGTAACACAACCTGTTGCCATTACAAGAATAAGGCATAAAAGAGCGAGAGTAGAGAATTTTGAGAAAAACTTAGTCATAAAAACTCCTTCATTACTTTGTTTTATTTGGATAAATTTTCAAAGTAATCTTTAAATTGTTTGTAAGAATGTTTCATCATTTGCCTATGCGGAAGGTCATAAGAAGAAAAATCTTTTGGATAAATTGTTGGTAAACTATCGATGTAAATTCTGCCTGGTTTTATTGTTTTTTTATCAGGCGTAAAAACATCATAACAGTTTCTAAATACGTAAGATACAACAGGAACATTTGCTTTGCATGCAAGAAGAAAAGCGCCAACATGGAATTTCCCAAGTTGCTTATCTCTTGTTCTTTTACCTTCAGGAAAGATAATTATGCTCGTGCCTTCTGCAAGGTGTTGTAAACAAAGAGCTTCAATTTCTTCGGGGCTGTGCTCGTCAATATTGATATAGCCCGCAGTGCGCATAATTGGTGCAAAAAAGAAAAGAAGTTTGAATGGCCAGCTTTTTACAACATAAACAAAATTATCAAGATCTTGCACACCAAAAAGAATTAAATCTAGCACAGACTGATGATTGCCAATAATAATTGAGGGGCTTTCATTTTTTGCAAGACTTTTATTACTTATTGAAACAGGAAAAATTGGTGTATTGATAAGAATAAAAAACTTACCATAATAATAGGAAATTATTCTAATATGCTTCTTTGTAACTACATTTGGAAAAAGTTTATATAAGCCTAAAGCAAGATAACCAAATGGAAGAGTAAGTATTGTAAAACTAAGGCTTACCACAATAAAATAGAAAGTAGTAAGAAAAACAAGAATCTTCTCATTACTTTCTTTTTGATTGCTTGCTATGGTCTTTTCTTGATTATTCACGAGTTAACCTAAATTTATTAAGCTTCGTTTTCTTTTTGTAATTTTTCTAAATAATCGTAAATATCGCCAAGAGTATGAATATTTGCTAATTCAGTTTTATTTTCTAGTTTTGTGTTGAGCATTTTCTCAATAACAATAGTCATATCAACAATATCAAGGCTATCTAAACCAAGATCATCTTTAATATTTGCTTCTGGCTTTAAATCTTCAATATCTAATTCAAATTCTTCAACTAAAGCATTGTTTGTTAATTCGATAATTTTTTCTCTATTCATGGTTCTATTTCCTTTATTTCTGTTGATTTATAACTAGGCTAATAGCGCTCAAATGTCAATCTCAACTTGTTTTGACATCTATTTTAGGCATTGCACTGGACTAAGCTTGATATTTGCTAAGCACCAATGAAGCGTAAATTCCACCAAGTGCAAATGAATTTTTCATTATATATTGAATGTTTTCTTCTTTATCTTCTTTAAGTAAATGTATGTCTGCACATTTAGGGTCAACTTCATCAAGATTATAATTTGCAAGTAGTTGATTATTTTGTAGCATATAAATTGACGCAATGCTTTCTAACGCTCCACTTGCTGCAAGTGTGTGCCCCATATATCCTTTTAAAGAAGAAACAGGAACTTCATTTTTGAATAACATTTCAATAGCTTGAGATTCTGCAATGTCGCCAGCTTTTGTTGCAGTTGCGTGCGCGTTGATATAGTTGATTTCGCTTGCCTCTATATTTGCATCTTTGAGAGATTTTTCCATGCAAATAGCCATAACTTTCGCATCAGGAAAAGCGATATTTGTTGATGATGACATTGATGAATAACCAACAATTTCAGCATAAATCTTTGCATTTCTCGCAAGTGCACTTTCAAGACTTTCTAAAAACACAACGCCAGCTCCTTCGCTTATGATAAGGCCATCTCTATTTTTATCAAAAGGGCGTGAAGCTGTTTGCGGATTATTTGCATAGGAAGCAGCGCCAAGTTTATCAAAAGTAGCAGAAGTTAAAATATGATATTCATCTGCACCACCTGCAAGCATGCATTCATCTTTGCCAAGTAAAATTCTTTCATAAGCTTGCCCAATACTTACAAGACCTGTTGCACATGCCGCAGAGGGCGCAAGAAGAGTAGATTGAAGCTTGCACGCCATGGCAATATTTGTTGCCACAGTATGGCTCATCACCTTGAAAAATACTGTTGAGCGCACGCTATCAATAGTGCCTGTTTCAATATATTCACGAAAGAAATCTTCTAAAGCAAAAGTGCTGCCAATAGTGGATGAAGCGCAAACGCCTAAAGTTTCGGGAAGATTTTCAAGTGTATATCCAGCCATTTCAATAGCTTCCCATGCTGCCATAGTAGCGTAAATTGACATAGGCGACATGGCACGACGAATTTCACGAGGAATAATTTTTTCGTTTATTTTAGGAACAATACCAGCATTCTTAAATTGAACATTTTTTGTTTGCTCCTCATCTAACGCACTGATTGAACAGACTTTATTTGATAAACCTTGCCAAAGGCTTTCACAACCTGCACCATAAGGAGAAACAGCTCCCATTCCTGTGATAACTACGCGTCTATTTTGCATTTTCTAAACCTTTCTAAAATTTCATCATGTCCAAAAATAAGTCCTGCACAAACAACTGAGCTTACAATAGCGCCTAAAATTCCTGGCAATAAAATATTTTGTCCTGCCATAAAGAAACCTTCAATTCTTGTTACAGGAAGAAGTGGAAGTTCTTGATTTTCATGGCTAATTCCATAAAGAGAACCTGTGCTTCCTTTCACCCATGTTCTTAAAGTTGAGGGAGTTGCAATTTCAATAAGTTGTAAATCGTCTAATTCAGGAACACGTGTTTTGATAATTGAGAGAAGTTTTTGCGCCATTTCGTTTTTCCATGTGTCGTAATTATTAGAACATCTTGGAATATCATCTTTAATTGTTGCAATGGCAGTTATAGGGTAGCGATTATTTTTCTCATCACCGCATGAAAGATAGATAATTGGATTTTCATTTTCAAGCGGGTTGAAGAAGTTCTTCTCGTCTTCATCAAGAAGATAAAGAACTTTGTTTTTCATATAAGGGCTTGAAGTTTCAGCAAAAATCATAAAAGATAGCGGTGTTTCTGGCAAGTCTTCAATACGATTTAAAAAGGCAGGGCGAAAAGCTTTTTTTGGGGCAAGCTTTGCTAATTCTTTTGGATGACCAGTGTAAAAACAGCGTTCACAATAAATAATTTCATTGTTTTCTAATTGGATTGCTTGAATTTTCTTTAGCTCTTTTTTGTCTGCTACATTTTCATCATGTAAAATAAATTTTTCTACAGTAGCACTGCATTTTATTTCAATATTATAGAGAGCTAAAGCTTTAAGAAAGGCATCTCTTATGGTTTTACCGCCGCCATGAAGCGTAGCGCATGATTTGAAAAAAGGTTCTGCCAACACAGCAAAATGCTTGAGTGAAGTTTTATCAGGCTTTATTCCTAAAAGTTGACAACGCGCCTTGAGCATTTCTTGCAAATAATGTGGAAGATTTAACTCTTCAAGCTTTTTTGTGAGAGATATTTCATGCTCTGCTTTTGGTGGAACTTCTTCTTGCTGGTTTGGATTGATAAAAGGTGAATCAGCAATAATTTCTTTCATTTCTTTGAGAAATAATGAAAAATTTCCTAAGATATTTTCATGGCTTATTGTTGCATGCGTAGCAGACATGTTAGGGAGCTGATTTTTTACTGCTTCTAAAAGTTCTTCTTCATGTGAGGGAAAAGAAAATTGTTTATTATTTTTGAAAATAAATTCTTCATTCACATAACGAATTGCATCATCTCCAATAAAATTCCAAACATCTAAAGCAGTTAGCCATTCTTTTAAAATGCCATTTTCTTCAAAACCACCAGCATAATGAAAGCCCGTATCAAAAAATAATGATTTTCTTTTGAAACCATTCATCAAAGGTGCTGGCTCTCTAAGTGCTTCAATAATAAGCACTTTTTCATTTCTTTGTGCAAGAAGAAGCGCAAGCGTCATTCCTGAAATGCCCGACCCTATAATAATGTTTTTTACTTTTCTTGCTGAATGATTTTTTTCTTTATTCATGCTACTCTTTAATATTTAGTAAGGATATGAAACAATTACTGAAGCATTGCTACCACCAAAACCAGCAGCATTGCAAAGTATATTTTTAGGCGGACGAGAAAGCCTTGCATTTGAAATTGAAAGTTTAGAAGTGTGTTCATCGCCTTCAGTAAAGTTTGGTGTTGCCGCTGTAAAACCTGCTTGCGCCATGAGTGTAGCATAAACGATTTGCCCAGCACCAGCCATCCATAATTCATGCCCAGTCAAACTTTTTAATGCCATCACGTTCGGTGATTGTTCACCAAAAACTTTTAATATATTGATAGCTTCTGAGGCATCACCTAGCGGAGTTGAAGTTGCGTGTGCATTAATATCTGTAATATCAATTGGTTTTAGTCTTGCATCGTCAAGTGCTCTTTGCATGGAAAGTGCAAGTCCATTATGGCTTGGCACAACTAAATCTTGCCCGTCAGAAGAATAGCCAGAACCAGCGATAGTACCTAGAATTTTCGCATTTCTTTTGAGTGCGTGTTCTTCACTTTCAAGAATAATTGCCGCCGCTCCACCGCTTGGCACAAGGCCATCACGATTTTTATCAAATGGGCGTGAAGCAAGGGCAGGGTTTTCTTGAATAGAAAAAGCGGAAAGTCCATCAAAAGAACAAACAACTTCAGGGTTTATCTCTTGTGCACCACCGCAAAGCATGATGTCTTGCCTTCCGAGTCGTATAGCATCAGCCGCTTGAGCAACAGCTAAAAGCCCACCAGAACAGGCCGAACTCACAGTCCATGAACCACCTTTTACGCCAAGTAAAACACCTAAGTTCATAGTGATAGTTGAGTTCATAATCTGGAAGATATGCCCACTGCCAAGCGCTGTGTTTTCAGTGCCTTGCGCTTTTTTTTCAGCTAAATCAAAGGCTGCTTTTACGCTAGAATCATTACTAAAAACAATGCCACAACGATCAGAAGCAAGAAGATTTTCGTCAATATTTGCGTCTGCTATTGCGTGGCGTAAAGCTGCATATGCTTGCTTTGCAAATTCAGGCATAGAGCGAGATTGTTTACGATTTAGATAAGCAGAAGGATTAAAATCTTGAATTTTTCCTGTGAGGCTTGAACGATAGCCATAATCTTTACGCGCTTCATCGTGCACTAAGCCACATTTTGCATCGTAAAGAGCTTGCGTAATGCCCGCATTATCATTGCCCAGCACAGAAATTGCGCCAACGCCTGTAATTACAACTTTTTTCATAGAAATTCCCTACACATTTACATGTATAGGCCACCATTTACAGCAATTACTTGCCCTGTAATATAGGAAGCCATATCAGAACATAAAAAACGCACTGGGCCAGTTACTTCGTCTGCTGTTCCTGTTCTAGCCATTGGAATTGCTTTGACGTATTCATCTTTTCCTAAATGTTCAGTCATTGCTGTGTCAATAAAACCAGGTGCAACGGCATTTACTAAAACATTTCTCTTTGCTAATTCTTTTGCTAAAGCTTTTGTTGCGCCGATAAGCCCAGCTTTTGCAGCGCAATAGTTTGCTTGCCCAGGAACACCAGTTTGCCCTGATGTTGAGCTGATGTTTACTATGCGCCCTTTTCTTGCTCTTTGCATGTGTGGCACCAAGAAGCGTGTAACATTGAAGAAGCCATTTAGATGCACATCTAAAACTTGGCTCCATTCTTGGTGGCTCATAAGGCCAAAAATATTATCTTTTGCAAAGCCTGCATTATTAATAAGAATATAAGGCACTTCTTTTTCAACTAAAGGCTGTAAATTTTTCTCAACTTCTTCATGCTTGCACACGTCAAAAGGAAGAAGAGTGCAGTTTTGCCCCATACTTTCAATTTCAGCTTTTGCTTGCTTAGCCGCTTCATGGTCAGCTCGATAATTAAGCCAGATATCGTAGCCATCTTTTGCTAAACCAAGAGCGATAGATTTGCCAATGCCTTTACTTGCGCCAGTAACCAATGCAATTTTTGCCATGTTTTTCTCAGAAGTTATAAGTTATAGTTGAAAAATAATGTAAATAAGATGAGTTTTTTTATAATATCTTTCACTTTAAATCAAGTAAATTTGCTTTATTAAAATTGCTTTACAAATAGGCAAGATAGTGCATGATAGCTTAGAAATTTGGGTAAATTAAATTTTTTATAGAAAAGACTTGATAAATTCCGAAGAAGAATATATTGATAATTGTCGATATATAAAAATTTTTTATTGGAGTAAAAATGTCAAAAAAAGTTTTAAGAATAATTGTTCCTCTTATAATGCTTATTGGTATAGGTGGGATATATGTTTCAGGTAATTTATCTGAAAAGAGTGAAGTTTCTCAAAGCGCTGAAACAGGCGCGAATGAAAATAATGCCTTTGCTTTGAATGTATCTTCAGTTGATACAGCTGCAATGAAAGAAGTGCAATTGCCTATAATTATTGACTTTGGTGCTGATTCGTGTGTGCCTTGCATTGAAATGGCGCCTGTTCTTGTGAAAGTAAATGAAGAAATGCAAAATAAGGCTTTGATTAAATTTGTGGATGTTTGGAAACACCCAAATGCAGCAAATGGTTTTCCTATTCAAGTTATTCCAACGCAAGTGTTTTTTGATGGCGAGGGAAAAGCATATAATCCTAGTGAAGAATTGATAGCAAGTGCGCTGATAAAATTTACTAAATATGCTGATAAGACTAGCGGCGAGCATCTTTTTACAGTGCATCAAGGCGGTCTAACTGAAGAAGAAATGCGTGCTATTTTGAAAGATATGGGCGTAGAGTAAAAAATTATGGATAGTTTACTTCAAAGTCTTTCTTTGCTATTGGAAGAATCTTATTACCTTGCGCCACTGATAGCTTTTTTTGCAGGACTTGTTACTTCGTTTACGCCTTGTGCATTATCAAGCGTTCCTCTCGTTATTGCCTATGTGGGCGGACTAGGTGAAAGAAACACGAAAAAATCTTTTTATCTTTCGCTTACTTTTGCAATAGGCAGTGCAATAACCTTTACTGCACTTGGCTTTATTGCTTCGCTTGCGGGTAGGCTAATTGGTTATGGCTCATCCTGGTGGCTTATTTTTCTTGGAATAATTATGATGCTTATGGTTTTGCAAATGCTTGATTTGTATGAAATCATACCATCAAATTTTCTAAAGGTTCGTAATAGCAAAAAAGGCTTTTGGGGTGCACTTATAGCAGGGGTTTTGGCGGGCATTTTTTCATCGCCTTGCTCAACACCAGTTCTTATTGTTTTACTTGCACTTGTTGCAGGAAAAGGCAGTGCATTATTTGGTGTTTTTCTGCTTTTACTTTATGCAATAGGGCATGGAATTTTGCCTGTAGTTGCAGGAACTTCTGTTGGTTTTCTTGAAAAAATTTCACAAAATAAGAAGTTTGCAAAGCTAAATAATATATTAAAATATATATTGGCACTATTTATTTTATGGATTGGTTTTTATATGTTTTATCTTGCATTTTAATTGGTGTAAATTTTTAGCTATGCGAGTGGATGCTTAACGGCAATAAAAATATTTATATAATCAGATAAATAAATCATTACTAAATATCTCTTGTTATTTTCAAGGGATATTTTTTATCTTATTCATAGTTATAAAAATCACAAACAACGAGATGTTTATCAACTATAAGAGCAAAAAGTATATTTTTCTACGGTTTTATAGTATGGGTATGCGTAATTTAGGAAAAAAATAGACATAATTCTTGTTTGTGCAAAACTGCTAGTAGAGAGGATTTTAAAAGTTTTTTTCGTAAAAAATATAAAAAAGTAGATATTCCCTATTGACATTGTTATAATAATCACATAATATTTGTTTAGTGCTTAAGTATTGCTCGAGGAGAGGTTTAGTAGCAAGGCGTAAGCATAAAATAAAACTTATTTAAGGAGCTTTTTTTATGGCGCAATTGAATACTTTTGGTAAGCTTATCTGCGGATTAAGCGCTTTTGCATTGTTTGCAGGAGTGAATGTGGCTGAGGCTGCGAATTTCAAAAATTTATCTTTTCAACCAAACTATATTGAAAACCATCCAGTAACAAAAGATGTTTTCTTTCCTTTTTATGAAAAAGTTAAGGCTGACTTAAATGGTGAAGTAACTTTTAACCATTTCTCAAACGGACAGCTTTATCCAGAAAGTGAATCTTATAATGTTTTGAATGATGGTAGAGTAGATTTTGGTGTTATTAGAACCGGCTTATTTCCGGGGAAAATGGATGCACTTAACGTTATTGGTCTTCCAGGTTTAGTGCCAAATGGTTTAGTTGGCGCTCTTGTTAACCGTGATTTGTTAGAAAAATTTGCAGAAGTTAGAGATGCAATGCCTGCTGAATCTGTACCTTTTACTATTTGGACATCGGCTGCAAACCAAATTCATACAAACATACCAATTAATTCATTAGCAGATGTGAAAGGTAAAAAGCTTGTTGTATGGGATGCTGATGGTTTAGAAATGGCTAAACTTCTTGGGGCAAATCCTATTCGTTTAAGTCCACCTGATACTTATTTATCGCTTTCAAAAGGTATGGCAGATGGTGTTATTGCACCAAATGCTCCTTTATTATCTTTCAAAATTGCTGAAGTTACAAAACACCACTATATGGCAAACCTTAGCGTAGGAACATTCTCAATGGCTGTTTTTAAGCCACTTTGGGATGATTTTCCACCTGAATATCAAGAATACTTCAAGAAAGCTGGGCATGATATGTCAGAGGATGTTGGTGTAGCTTTAACTAAAGGTGAAGAAGCAGATATTAAATGGTTAAAAGAACACGGCCATACTATTGTTTCAATTACACCTGAAGAAAGCGAAAACATGAAAGCAATTTTCGCGCCATTCAAAGAAAACTGGCTTGCTGCAATGGAAAAAGCTGGCTACACAAATGGGCCTGAAATTTTAGCTTATGCTGAAGAGCGTGCTAAATTCCATACAGATGAATTCAATAAAGGTACGTACGGAACGTATGTATTAGAATAAATTTTGCCTTTCCTCCTCGAAGGGTAAAAGTCAATTGCGCATCCCAGGGCTCTTTTTCGGAAGAGTCTTGGGAGAGATGAACTTCTTTATTCATCAGCAATTTGACCTTACATCATACATCAGCTTGGTTATAAGCTAAAAATAATTAGGAGTTTAGTTTTATGGTTAAATTATGTAAAAAATTTATCATGTCTTTGTCGGCGGCTTTATTGCTATGCGCCCCTGCAGCTGAAGCGGCAAATTTTAAAGGTTTATCATTTGTAGGTTCTTACCCAGAACTTCACCCGACTGTTCAAAATGTTTTTTTTCCTTTTATGGCAAAAGCTGAGCAAGATTTAGATAATCTTTCATTTAGCTATTTTGCTTCAAACGTGCTTTATCCTGATAGTGAAGCATACACTGTTTTGACTGATGGCCGTGTTGACTTTGGTGTTTTTCGCCCAGCCATGTTTCCTGGAATGTTAAATGGCGTTACACTTCTAAATATTCCTGCGCTTACTCCAAATGCTGTTGTAGGTTCATTAGTTGCAAAAGATATGATTGAGCAATTTCCTGAATTGAAAAAAGAATTTCCTAAAGATTCAGAACTTTTCACAACTTGGGCATCAGCTTCATATCAAATTCATACAATTGATCCTGTAAAGAATCTTGATGAATTAAAAGGAAAGAAAATTCTTTGTTGGGATACTGAAGGCGTTGAAATGTTAAGATTATTAGGTGCAAACCCTATTAAATTATCTCCAACTGATACATATCTTTCACTTTCAAAAGGTATGGCTGATGGTGTTCTATGCCCTTTAGCGCCTGTACGTTCATATAAAATTACTGATGTTGCTAAATATCACTTGATGGCTAATCTTGGAACAGCAGTTTTCATTTTCCCTGCTTTTGGCGGCCTTTGGGACGAATTTCCACCTGAATATCAAGAATATTTGAAAAAAGCTGGCCAGGATATGACTTTGGCTGCTGGCAAAAGCTTAGAAGATGGCGCAAAAACTGATTTAGCATGGATGAAAAATTTAGGCCATGAATTCTATTATTTATCAGATGAAGATAAAGTAAAACTCAAAGAAGCTTTTGCACCTTTAGAATCTATATGGATTGAAAAAGCAAAAAAAGCTGGCTTTGATAATGCTGAAGAAATGCTCAAAGTTGCAAAAGAAAAATCAGCTCACTATCAAGCTGAATTTGAAAAAGGCACTTACGGCGATTATTCAACAAACTAAAATTATTTATAAGTATTTGGAGTTTTATTATGCAAAATATAAGTTTTACAAAAAAAATAATTCTATCTTTGATGGCAGTTGGAATGTTTTTCACATCAACACCAAATGCAGAATCTGCTAACTTGAAAGGTCTTTCTTATATGGGATCTTATGTTGAGTTTCACCCAACTACCCAGGAAGTGCATTTACCTTTTATGGAGCAAGTGGAAAAAGATACAAATGGTGAAATTACTTTCAACTATTTTTCAAAAAATACTTTATATCCTGAAAGTGAAGAATATGCAGTATTGAATGATGGGCGTGTTGATTTTGGTGTGTTTCGTTCGGCTTATTATCCTGGCGTTGTAAATCTTATGTCAGTTATTGACATTCCAGGGATGGCGCCAAACGCTATTACTGGTTCATTATTGGCGGCTGATGTTATGGCAAAATTCCCTGAAATTTCAGCAGAATTCCCTAAAGAATCAGTTCCTTTCACAGTATGGGCATCTGCTTCTTATCAAATCCATACAATTGATCCTGTAAAAAATTTATCTGAATTAAAAGGTAAAAAGATTATTGTTTGGGATGCTCTCACATTAGAAATTGCTCAAATGCTTGGTGCAAACCCAATTCGCTTATCTTCAACTGATACCTATCTTTCGCTTTCAAAAGGTATGGCAGACGGTGTTTTATGCCCATTAGCACCTGTTCGTTCATTCAAAATTTCAGATGTTGCTAAATATCATTTATTATTAGACGTAGGTGTTTCTGCTTTCAATATGTCAATCTTCAAAGGCTTATGGGATGATTTCTCGCCTGAACAGCAAAAATATTTCACAGAAAATGGTTGGTCAAAATATGCTTTAGCAGCAGGTCAAAGCCTTGATAATGGTGCGATGAGAGATGTTGAATGGATGAAAGAACTTGGCCATGAATTCTATACTCCAACAGATGAAGAGCGCCAAGAAATGCTTACTATGTTAGCGCCTTTCAAAGAAAATTGGTTGAAAAAAATGGAAGGATACGGACATAAAAATGCAGCTGAAATCTTGAAATATGCTGAAGAAAGATCAAAGTATTATCAAGATGAATTTGCAAAAGGCACTTATAGTTCTGCAAGTCAAAACTAGTAAACCTTACTCACAACTATTCAAGGGGAAATTTTATGGCTGTAGCTAAAATGATAGAATCACCAGCATTTAATAAATTTGAAGAAATGCTGACAAAATTTGCTAAATTATTCCAATGGGCAGGCGTTTTTGCCATGACAGTAATGCCTTTGCTTATCTGTACTGACGTTGTTATGCGTTTATTCGATAAGTCTATTTTAGGCGCAATTGAAATGCAAAACAACTTATTAGTTCTCAATACTTTTGGAACTATTGCTCTTTTACAAGTTACCTATAACCATATGGGTATTGACTTAATTTACGAAAAATTTAGCACTAATGGAAAAAGAGCCGCTGATGTTATGGTTTCAACCTTATCATTCTGCGTTCTATGCTTGCTTACTTATCAATCTTTCAAAACCTTCAATGGTAGAGCTGGCTTTTTGTCAGATGAACTTCAATTACCATCACAAATGTATTATATAATGCCTGTTTTTGGTCTTGCTTTAGCATCACTGATGAGTGGCTTTTCAGCATTGAAAGATTTATGGCTTGCAGTATTAAATAAACAATTCTTACCTATTATATTAGGTGTAGTTGCAACCGCACTTATTATCTACTTCCCATTCTGGTATAAAGCAGCTGATTTAGATTTATCTTACTTTGCTTTAGGTGGTATAATATTCTTACTCATGTTCTTCTTGCTTTTCTGTAAAATGCCAATTGGTTGGGTAATGTGTGTATGCGGAACAATTGGTCTTGTTATTGTTTCACGTTCTATGCTTGCTGCAATGGCTTATGTAGGAAGTACACCATACGCATCAGTAGCGCAAAATAACTTTGTTGCACTACCAATGTTTGTTTTGATGGGAACACTTATTCTGCATTCAGGAATTTCACAAGATTTATTCGATTGTGCCAATAAATGGATTGGTCATAAACCGGGTGGTCTTGGAATGGCAACAGTAGCAGGTTGTACAGGTTTTGCCGCAGTTTCAGGCGATTCAATGTCAACAGCTGTTACAATGGGTTCAGTTGCTTTACCTGAAATGAGAAAACTTAAATATGATCCTGCACTTTCCACAGGTGCTTTGGCGGCCGGGGGTACATTGGGTATCCTCATTCCGCCAAGTTCAGGCTTTATCGTGTATGGTATTGTTACTGAAACTTCAATTGGGCGCTTGTTCTTAGCGGGTATTATTCCTGGTTTGCTTCTTGCTTCAATGTTTATGGCTTATATTTATTATGTAGCTAAAAAAGATCCGCAACGTGCACCATCAGGCGTACGCTATCCATATAGTGAAAGACTTAAATCACTCACAGGTATTTTACCTATGCTTGCATTATTTGTGCTTGTTTTAGGTGGTATTATCTTTGGTATCTTCAGCCCAACTGAAGGTGGTGGTATTGGTGCAATGGGTGCATTCTTGTTTGCGCTTGTAAGAAGAAAACTTAATGTGAAAAATATGCTTGCATCTTTGCGTTCAGCGGGTGCATTATCAGCAAAGCTTATGTGTATTATGATTGGTGTTGGCGTGTTAGGTTATTTCTTTGCCGCAACTCGCTTACCATTTATTATTGCTGATTGGTTAACAGGTTTACCGTTAAATAAATATATTATATTTGCAATTATTATTGGTATTTTCGTTATTCTTGGTTGCGTAATGAACGTTATCCCGATGCTCACACTTATCTTACCTTCACTTTTCCCAAGTATTGTAGCGTTAGGCTTTGACCCAGTTTGGTTTGGTGTAATATGCGTTATGGTAATGGAAATGGGGCAAATTACGCCACCGGTTGGAGTTGTGGTATTTGCACTTGCAGGTGTTGCAACTGATACGCCAATGGCGACAATCTTTAAAGGTATTGTGCCATTCTTACTTCTCATTATTGTTGGCGTTGCATTAGTAACAATCTTCCCTGATCTTGCTATTTGGCTACCAAATACTATGATTGGATTAGAACAGTTATAAAAAAAATCTTTGATTTTTGACAAGCAGAAGGCGAGGGTAAAACTTCGCCTTTTGTGATTTAAGTCAAATTATTCATCATTAAGAAATAATGCTGTTTTTTTTACAAAAATGTAAGAATATGAAAGTTGTGAAAAAAATGTCAAAAAATAATAAAATTCATAACTAAGAAAAATAATCAATTCTTGTCTACAATAATCATTGAGATTTTTTTTTGATAAAGTTTTCAGATAAAAACAGCTAACTATTTGAAATTATAAGGACTGATTGAGTAAACAGTTTTTTATTCTTCATTGACCCTATTGACATTATATTTGAAATTTTGTACTATATGCTAAAGGTTTTGTTCTATTGTCGACAGTAGAGCAGGGGGAGTTACTTTTGTATTTGAAAAAAAATCCGTGATTTATTTTTTTTCATAAATTGATGCTAAATCACAAGTTAGTGGTATTCACTAGAAACCTTTACATTGGAGAGATTATGTTTAACAAATTTTTTGCTTGTTTATTAGTTACAGCTTGCGCCACTGTTGGTGTGAGTGCTGATGTTATGGCTGCAAAAACAATCAAAGTAGGTATTGGTGATGCGCTTGATTCAGGTGCTGGTCAATACGGTGTTAAATTTAAGGAATTAGTTGAAGCGAAAACAAACGGTGAAATTATTGTCGACCTTTTCCCGAATTCAGCTCTTGGGGATGAGCCTGAAATGCTTCAAAACACACGTCGTGGTAGTCTCGATATGTGTATCGTTGGTATCGGCAATGCTGCTCCGCTTGTACCAAGACTTGCTGCACTTACATTTCCATATCTTTTAGATTCAGAAGAAGCTGTTGTAACTGCTACAACAGGCGAATTGGCTGATTACTTCAACCAAATCGTTATCGAAAAAGGTGGTTTCAGAATTTTAGGTTATGTTTATTCTAACTTTAGACACTTAACTAACTCTAAACGCCCTGTTACTAAATTAGAAGATATCAAAGGCTTAAAACTTCGTGTTCCAAATAACGAAGTATTTATTGCTACTTACAAAGCATGGGGTGCAAGCCCAGTGCCTATGGGTTGGGCAGAAACATTTACAGCTCTTCAACAAGGTGTTGTAGATGGTCAAGATAACCCTTATGTTGTAAACTACACAACAAAATTCCAAGAAGTTCAAGACTATTTAACAGAAGTTCACTACCAATATTCTTTACAACCATTATTTATGGGTGAAAAGAACTTCAAATCATTCTCACCAGAAGTTCAAAAAGCATTTATTGACGCTGGCTTAGAAGCACAAATGTTTATTCTTGATTGGGAAAATGCAAATAGCTCAGTTGCAAGAAAAGGCATGGAAGATGCTGGTGTTGAAGTTTTTGTTTTAGAAGATGAAGCAGTTTGGAGACAAAAAGCGATTGATGAAGTATGGCCTACAATGTATGAATTCGTAGGTGGTAAAGAAGTAATCGACATGATTTTAGAAAAAATTAAAAAATAAATTATTCATTGTGGAAGGGGGAGAACTTTTCCCCCTTCTGCTGTAAAGGTAAGGAGTACCTATGACAGCAAACAAGTTTTTGAAGTTTTTGGATAAAATTGAATCTTACATAAGCCAAATACTTTTAGTATTTTTTGTTACTTTAGTTTTTTCACAAATTATTCTTCGTAATATTTTTTCGATTGTTTTACCGTGGAGTGAAGAATTATCACGTTTTGCCTTTGTGTGGTTCGTATTTTTTGGTGCTTCATATGCAACACGTTTATCAGCGCATAACCGTGTGACCATTCAATTCTCATTTTTCCCTGAAATATTTGGGAAAATCTCAATGTTTATTACTGATATTTTATGGTTTGCTTTCAACTGTATGATGGTTTACCAAAGCTGGATTGTTATTAAAGATTTCTTAGAATATCCTTATAATTCACCTGGTATTGGTATTCCAATGCAATACGTATATGCTATTTTTCCAATAGCTTATGTTTTGATGAATATACGTATCATTCAAGTTAACTATATCAAATATATTCTTAAGCAAGAAATTGAAGATGTTGATAAAGTTGAAGTTGAAGCTTATGAAGACATTGCAGAATTTTCGGTTGCTGCAGAACCAAAAGATAAAAGATAAAGGATGTAAATAATGACAGCTCCAACCCTACTATTCGGTGCCTTTATTCTTCTTTTATTAATGGGTGCACCAATCACACTAGCACTTGCACTTTCAGCAACAGCAACTTTTATGCTCGTTGGTGTTGATTTAACAACATTAGTGCAAATTGCCTTTTCTTCTGTAAACTCTTTCCCAATTATGGCTTTGCCTGCTTTCGTTTTAGCGGGTGCTTTAATGGAAAGTGCCGGCATTTCACGCCGTATTGTTCACGTTGCTGAAGCAATGGTGGGCAAATTAAATGGTGGTTTAGCAATTACAGGTGTTTTAGCTTGTATTTTCTTTGGCGCTATTTCAGGCTCAGGTCCAGCTACTACTGCTGCAGTAGGTATGCTGATTATTCCTTCAATGATTAAAAGAGGTTATGCTGACGATTATGCAGGTGCAAGTATTGCATCAGCAGGTGGTATCGGTATTATTATTCCTCCTAGTATTTCAATGGTTATCTATGGTGTAACTGCACAAGTTTCAATTTCTAAAATGTTCTTGGGTGGTGTTATTCCAGGATTTTTATTTGGTGGTAGCTTAATTTTAGCGCACCTCTATCTTTGCAGAGGTAAAAATCTTACTGAGGGCTTACCAAGTTTCTCACTTAGAAACCTTCTCTCTGAAATTAGGAAAGCATTCTGGGCATTAATGGCTCCAACAGTTATCTTAGGTGGTATTTACTCAGGTTTCTTTACCCCAACTGAAGCTGCTATTGTTGCTATTTTCTATACATTATTTGTTGGTGTGTTCATTTATAAAGAACTTAAATTCAAAGGCTTTATGAAGTCGCTTGAAGCAACAACTTGGATGACAGGGCGTGTTCTTGTTATCATGTTTGCTGCATATGCATTCGGCCGTATTCTCACACAATACCGTATTCCTGATGCAATTGCACAATCAATGCTAAGCCTAACTACTAACCCAGTTCTTATTTGGGCTATGGTTATTGCTTTCTTATTATTCCTTGGTATGTTTATGGAAACACTTGCAATGGTTATGCTTGTAACCCCTGTGCTTCTTCCAATCATGCAAGGTATTGGTGTTGATCCAATTCACTTTGGTGTAATTTTAATTTGCTGTTGTGCTATTGGTTTCTCAACCCCGCCACTTGGTGAAAACTTGTTCGTAACGTCGGGTATTACGGGCGTGTCATTAGAAAGATTATCAATGCGCGTTTTACCATTCGTTCTTATGAACATCATTTCAATTATTTTATTGGCAGCGTTCCCACCGCTTATACTTTGGTTGCCTTCGCTTTAGACACCTAACAGCATAATGTAATCAAAAAAAAATAAAAATTAGATTTAGGAGAGTTTTTATGGAGTTTATTAAAAAAGCAGAAAAATCAGCAGAAGAAAACAGCAGCGCAGCACGCGAAAAAGTTATTCAAATTTTAGATGCAGTGCAAAAAAATGGCGAAGCTGAAATTCGCAAACTTGCTAAAGAATTTGATAACTGGGATCAAGACTTTATTCTTAGCCCAGAAAAAAAACAAAAACTTATTGATTCTGTGCCTGAACATATCAAAAAAGACATTCAATATGCTCACAAACGTATTGCAGCATTTGCTAAATTACAACGTGATAGCATTCAAGACTTCGAAATCGTTGATGACGAAGGCGCTAAATTAGGTCAAAAAGTTGTTCCTATGGACGTTGCTGGTTGTTACGTTCCTGGTGGACGTTTCGCTCACGTTTGCTCAGCATTAATGAGCGTTGCTACAGCTAAAGCTGCTGGCGTTCCTTTCATCGTTGCTGCAACACCTCCACGTGGTGATAGCATTGATGCTCCAACATGTTATGCTATGGATTTAGCTGGCGCAGACATCATTCTTGAAATGGGTGGCGTTCAAGCTATTGCAACAATGGCATATGGCTTATTCACAAACAAACCTGCTAACATCATTGTTGGTCCAGGTAACGCTTTCGTTGCTGAAGCTAAAGCAGTATTAAGTGGTTCAGGCTTATGCGCAATTGACGTATTTGCTGGCCCAACTGAATCAGGTATCATTGCTGACGAAACAGCTGATCCTATGACAGTTGCTATTGACTTAGTTTCACAAGCAGAACACGGCTATAACTCACCTGTTTGGTTATTCACAACTAGCAGAAAATTAGCTGACGAAGTTGCAATTTTAGTTCCTAAATTATGTGCTGATATGCCAGATCCTGCTGTACCTGCAACAGCATGGAAAGATTATGGCGAAATCATTCTTTGCGATAACGATCAAGAAATGCTCAAAATTTCAGACGAATACGCATCAGAACACATTCAAATCATGACTAAAAATAACGACTGGTGGAAAGAAAACAGCACATCATACGGTTCAATGTTCATCGGTGAAGGTTCAACAGTTCCTCATGGTGATAAATGTTGTGGCCCTAACCACATTTTACCAACTAAAAAAGCTGGTTACAACAGTGGTGGCTTAAACGCTCAAAAATTCCTTAAAATCTACACATACCAAGAATTAAGCCCAGAAGCTAACATCACTGTTGGTGGCGCTGCTTCACGTTTATCACGTGTAGAAGGTATGGAAGGCCATGCTCGTGCATGTGACTGGCGTTTAACAAAATTCTTTGGCGACAGAGAATTTGACTTCCACGTTTACCAACACCCTAAATACTAAGAAACTTGAGGTAGCAATATGCTGACTTTTAATAAAGACTTTACACTTCAAGAGCCAATTCCACAAGCTGGTATTGATATGGCGCTTGGAGTAATGCAATCTGGTCGTCTTCACCGTTACAACACGATTAAAGGCGAAATTGGCTATACAAATATGCTTGAAGAAGCGTATGCAAAATATATGGGGCGTAAATATTGCCTAGCTGCTGCTTCATGCGGTAGCACCATGTATTTAGCGCTTAAAGCTGTTGGTGTAAAAGCTGGCGATCCGGTTTTATGTAATGCTTACACATTAGCACCTGTTCCTGGTGCTATCCAAAATGCCGGTGCTAGAATCGTTCTTGTTGAAATTACAGACGATTACACCATTGACTTAGAAGATTTAGAAGCAAAAGCTAAATCATCAGGTGCAAAAGTATTATTAATGTCACATATGCGTGGTCATATGGCTGATATGGATAAAGTTGCTGATATCTGTGAAAGAAACGGCATCACCATGATTGAAGATTGTGCGCACACAATGGGCGCAAGCTGGAATGGTAAAAAAAGTGGTAACTTCGGTAAGGTTTCATGCTTTAGCACACAAACCTACAAACACATGAACTCTGGTGAAGGTGGCCTTTTAGTTACTGACGATGATGAAGTTTTAGCAAGAGCAATTATCTATTCTGGTTCATACATGCTTTATGAACACCACACATTACGTCCTGGCATGGAAGCGTTTGAAGAAATTAAATATCAAACACCTAACTATTCATGCCGTATGGATAACTTAAGAGCAGCAATATTGCTACCTCAGTTAGAAATTCTTGATAAACAATGCGCACGCTGGAACGAGCTTTACCAACGCGCTGAAAAAGGCATCAATGCAATTAGTGGTTTTGCATGCCCTGTTCGTCCTGAAAAAGAATACTATGTTGGCAGTTCAATTCAGTTCAATATTCCTAATGCTTCTTACGATCAATTCAAAGAATTTTTAGCAAAAGCAGCAGAACGTGGTGTTGGAATTAAATGGTTTGGTAATAGCATTCCTGTTGGTTATACCTCCTCTTACGATAGCTGGAGATATTACCCAGAATTAGAATCACTTGACCTTCCAAAAACACGTAAAGTTTTAGCGACTATGTGTGATATTCGTTTACCATTAACATTCAATTTAGATGATGTTGATACTATCGTAGCGATTATCAAAGAAGTGGCAGAAGAAGTAAAATTATCATAAACGAAGTTAGAATAAAGTGTTTTTGAAATTCTTCAAAGAAATCAAAAACACTTTACATACGCTTCACTACAAAATTTTGGAGTATTTCAAATGAATTTAGCTAAATTAGCACGCCGTGGTTATGTTTCTTGCCCAACACCAT
>CAYJIN010000004.1:46792-52356 GCA_964370245.1 uncultured Desulfovibrionaceae bacterium | reverse complement strand
CAGCACAAAATCCTCACTGCGTGAAAAACGTCGTTTTCACTTGTTCGCTAAAGATTTATTCGATTCAATCTCATAGAGAAATGCTTAGCTTTCTAGTAAGGCTTCACGTAATTTAACTATTTTATCTCGAAGTTCGGCTGCTTTTTCAAATTCAAGTTCTTTCGCAAATTCGCGCATTTCTTTTTCAAGCTTTTCAATGAAGTGTGCAAGTTCTTTTGGATTTGTAGGAACTTGTAGAGCTTCTTCTTGCTTTTTCGATTTTCCTCTACCTTTTGTCGGTGTAAGTCCAATTGGCGTATATAAATCATCAAGCGAGCTATCAATCGGCTTAATAATTGTTTTTGGTGTAATGCCATGCTCTTCATTATAGGCAATTTGTTTTGTACGGCGACGGCTTGTTTCATCCATTGCAGCTTGCATAGAATTTGTAATTCTATCAGCATACATGATAACATGCCCTTCAGCATTACGAGCGGCACGCCCAAAAGTTTGAATAAGCGAGGAAGTGGAACGTAAAAAGCCTTCTTTATCAGCATCAAGCATAGCAACCAAAGAAACTTCTGGAATATCAAGCCCTTCACGGAGCAAATTAATACCAATAAGCACATCAAACTCGCCTAAGCGTAAACTTTTAAGAATTGCTACACGCTCTAAAGTATCAATATCAGAGTGTAAATATTTTGAATTGACATTCATTTGTTTGAAATAAACACTCAACTCTTCCGCCATACGCTTTGTAAGCGTTGTAATAAGAACTCTTTCGTGTTTAGCCGCACGAGCTCTACATTCAGAAAGCAAGTCTTCCATTTGTCCTTGCGTTGGGCGAACTTCAATAAGAGGGTCAATCAATCCTGTAGGACGAATAATCTGCTCTGTAATAAGACCTTGGCTTTGTTCAAGTTCCCACTTCGCTGGAGTTGCAGAAACGTGTACGCTTTGATGGACTCGAGTAAGATATTCTTCAAACATAAGCGGACGGTTATCAAGCGCAGAAGGCAAACGGAATCCATAATTCACTAAGGTAGTTTTACGGCTTCTATCGCCTTTATACATTGCACCAACTTGCGGGATAGTTTGGTGCGATTCATCAATAAACATCAGAAAATCATCAGGAAAATAGTCAATTAGTGTTGCTGGCGCATCGCCTTCATTACGGTTATCTAAATGGCGTGAATAGTTTTCAATGCCGTTACAATAGCCAAGTTCTTGCATCATTTCTAAATCAAGCTGCGTTCTTTGCTCAAGCCTTTGCGCTTCAACAAGCATATTTTCAGCTTTGTAATACACAAGGCGTTCACGCAATTCTTCACGAATATCAAGCATTGCTCGATTGAGGTTTTCTCTATCAGAAACATAGTGAGAAGCAGGATAGATGATTGTTTTCTTCATCTTTCCTAAAATATCGCCTGTAAGCGGATCTATTTCACTAATGCCTTCGATATCATCACCAAAAAATTCAACTCTAAGCGCTTTTTCACGTTCGTAAACTGGAATAATCTCTAAAACATCACCACGCACACGGAAAGTACCACGGTGAAAGTCGAAGTCATTTCTTGTGTATTGCACGTCAACCATAAGGCCAATAAGTTTGTCCATACTCATTTTTTGCCCAACTTCAATAGGAATCATGAGTTTTGCATAATATTCTGGAGAACCAAGACCATAAATACAAGAAACGGATGCAACAATAATTACATCTCGCCTTGTAAGCAAGGAATGAGTGGCGGCGTGGCGCAATTTATCAATATTATCATTGATAGCTGAATCTTTTTCAATATAAGTGTCAGATGATGGCACATAGGCTTCTGGCTGATAATAGTCATAATAAGAAACAAAATATTCAACCGCATTTTCAGGAAAAAGAGCTTTGAATTCGCCATAAAGCTGAGCAGCAAGCGTTTTATTGTGCGCAAGAATAAGCGCTGGCTTATCGCATTGCGCAATAACATTTGCCATTGTAAAGGTTTTACCAGTGCCTGTTGCGCCAAGTAATACTTGATTTTTTACACCAAGCTTTACATTTTCTACAATACTTTGAATTGCAGATGGCTGATCACCCGTAGGCGTGTTTTCAGATTTTAATTTAAATAATGACATATTTTATTTTAGAGTTTTTCTTGAAGGATAAATCATACTTTTGAAAAAGTAAGCTTTTCGCCTCATACTCCCCTTTCCTTACAAAATTTTCAATAATTCTTTTGCAAGCAAAAGAACTATGTAAATAACGCTTCCGAACTTAATATATAAGGAATTTTACTTAAATACAAGAAAGGAAAAGAGCTATATGTTTTTCACTTCACTAAATAAAATCCCAAAACTTAAACGCCAAAAAAGTGCAGAACTTGCATTCTGCACCTATAGACAATTTTTAGCAATGAGAAAGTTATGCGATAGCGTTAACTGCTTTAGTAAGTCTTGAAACTTTACGAGCAGCTTTTTTCCAGTGGATAACGCCTTTTCCTGAAATAGTATCAAGAGTAGAAGTTGCTTTGCTAAGTGCAAGAGCAGCTGCGTCTTTATCACCTTCTGCGATAGCTTGTTTAACAGCTTTCACAACGTTTTTCATACGTGTACGTGCTGCGCGGTTACGTTCGTTACGTTTTTCGCTCTGTCTATGACGTTTGAGTGCAGACTTATGATTTGCCATGCTTTCTCCTTACAAGGTATGTATTAAAGGACAAACAAGATTAACTTGTGTCTTTCTTTCTTGAACGGCAATAATAAAGAAAATATTTATTTTGTCAAGTTAAAGTATTTCTTTTATAGTGTTTTAATTAAGTGTTTCAATACTGCTAGTTAGAGCATTAAAGTCTACACTAACAACATATCATTTAATGAACCACCAGCTGGAACCATCGGGTAAACATCGACTACTTAAGATAGATTTTGGCTTTTAGCACAAAATCCTCGCTTGCATTTTGTGTGAAAAATGCTGCGCTCGCTAAAGTATATTCGCTATGCTTTTTGTGCAAACTATACTAACAACATATCATTTAATGAGCCACCTGCTGGAACCATCGGGTAAACATTCTCTTCTTGGCAAACGCGAACGTCAATAATAGCAACATTTGGAGAGGAAAGCGCCTTTTCTAAAGTAGCTTGCAAGTCTTCTTTCTTTGTTACTTCATAACCTTCAGCGCCATAAGCTTCTGCAAGAAGTTTAAAGTTCGGTTGATCATTCATAGGTGTAGAAGAATAATTTTTCTTATAGAAAAGTTCTTGCCACTGGCGAACCATACCAAGATAAGAGTTATTCAAAATAACAATTTTAACTGGCAATTTATGGCTAACAGCTGTCATAAGCTCTTGACTATTCATTTGAATAGAGCCATCGCCAGCAATATCAATAACAAGTTTATCAGGGTGCCCACATTGCGCACCAATAGCAGCAGGTAAACCATAACCCATAGTTCCTAAACCGCCAGAAGTGAGGAATGTGCGTGGTTCAGTGATATTCAAGAATTGAGCAGCCCACATTTGGTTTTGTCCAACTTCAGTTGTGAAAATTGCATTACCTTTAGTAATTTTTTGCACTGCTTCAATAACTTCTTGTGGCTTAATTTCAGTATCGCATTTTTGATAGCTAAGCGGAACTTCTTTTTTCCAAGCAAAAACTTGTTCGCACCATGCGCTATAATCAGGAAGATTTTCTTTTTCAATTGCTTTTAGGTTTTCTAACATACCTTGAAGCGCATGTTTACAATCGCCCACAACAGGCACATCAACTTCAATGTTTTTACGAATACTTGTTGGATCAATATCAATATGAACAATTTTTGCTTTCTTTGCAAAAGTTTTTACAGCACCAGTCACACGATCATCAAAACGTGCACCAACAGCTATAATTAAATCAGCATTTGTTACAGCATGGTTCGCTGCATAAGTGCCGTGCATGCCTAACATGCCAAGAAATAATGGATCATCACCAGGGAATGAACCTAAGCCCATAAGTGTTGAAGTTACAGGAATGTTCATCATCTTTGCCATTTCTCTTACTTCGTCATTCGCATTTGAAACAATTGCGCCACCACCAACTAAAAGTAAAGGAGCTTTTGCTTTTGCAATAAGTTCGCATGATTTACGAATTTGATGAGGATTTGGCTTTATTGTTGGATTATATGAACGCATAGTAACAGTTTCAGGATAATCAAACTCAAATTTTTGGTTCATCATATCTTTTGGTAAATCGATAAGAACTGGGCCAGGTCTGCCACTTCTTGCAAGGTGGAAAGCTTGTTTAATAGTAAGCGCAAGCTTGCTAATATCTTTCACAAGATAGTTGTGTTTTGTGCAAGAACGAGTGATACCAATAATATCTACTTCTTGGAAAGCATCGTTACCAATAAGATGTGTGTGCACTTGACCTGTAAGAACAACCATAGGAATTGAATCGCAATAAGCTGTTGCAATGCCAGTTACTGTATTTGTAGCACCAGGACCTGAAGTTACCAGACAGACGCCAACTTTACCAGTTGCCCTTGCATAACCATCAGCAGCGTGTGCTGCGCCTTGTTCGTGACGTACAAGAATATGGTTTAGTTCAGGGTGATTAGTAATTTCATGGTATAAATCTAAAACTGCTCCACCGGGATAACCAAAAATAGTGTCTACCCCTTCTTTCTTCAAGCATTCCATGATGATTTGGCAACCTGTCATTTTCATAGCATAGTCCTTTTTGTGCAATCATTTATTCGTTGAGTATTATTTCAATGGTTGAGTATAATTTGTCTTTTTTATAAAGTCAATCATTCATCTTGCATGGCTAAGAATTAGTTTTTGAGAAGTGTGTTATTAAGAACATCGAATGGAATTTTTATTATTCCTGAAAATGTATTGAGAACGCCTGTTCCAAAATTTTCCAAAGCATTTGTTATTGCTTTAATAATTTGCAAAGAAAGCTCTGGGTCTGATAAATGCCCAGCAATATTAATAGGAACTTGCGGGAATTGCGCGTATTGCAGATTTCCGCTCACTGAAAGTAACCACTTCACTAAATCAACTTTTGCATTTCCTCTAAAATGAATTGAACCATTTACCAATACATTTGTGGAAGTTAGAATCCCCTCTGAGGCTGTTCCTGAAAAAGAGATATTAGAATAAGTAAGTTTATTTTTCTTTTCATTTACTTCACTTCTTTGTGGATAAAGAGAGTTTGTGCTCTTTCTTTCTAATGAAGATGCGAAATAGCCATTTTGTGCTCTAAAGCTAAAAGATCCTGCAAGGCTTGCAAAAATATCTTTATAGGTTTTTACAATACTTGATTCATTTACTTCAAAAGAAGCTAAACCAGCCATAAGAGTTTGCTGACCTCTGGCTTTTGTTAGTTCTAGCAAATCTATGTCATTTCCACGAATTTTAGTGTCAAAAAGCAAATATTCTTCATAGATCTTACCATTTCCATCAAATGCTATACTGCCAGATTTTGGAAAATTAGCAGTTGGCGAAAATTTAATAATTTTATTTTCAAGGCTAAAGGGAAGATTTGCATTTAGAAATGGTGTTTTAGCAATCCAAAGTTCTTTTGCAAAAATATTTCCACTCACATTTGCTGTTGCCAGTAATTT
>CAYJIN010000004.1:4645-46692 GCA_964370245.1 uncultured Desulfovibrionaceae bacterium | reverse complement strand
CAAAATTTTTGTAATGCACATTACCTATTAGGGAAAAATCTTTTCCTTTTCCTGTAATCGAATTATAATCAATGCTTTGATTTGGATAATTAAAAGCAAATTTTCCATAAGAAGAAAAAGCAAGTTGCGGAAGATGTTTCATTTTAAAGTCTATTAGCGCTTGCTCGCTTTTAATATTTTGCAATTGAATTTTATTTCTATCAAATTCAGCTATAGCAGATGGAAGTTTTAATAATGCCTCATAATCTTGATGTTGCACTTTTAACGAAGCTGAACCAAAAAGAGTTCTTATAAAATTATTTTTACCGTCATTACTTTTAGCAGATGTATTTCTTGCTACATTTGATTGGAAAATTAAATCATCAAATGGAACATTGCCGTCTTTATGAACAAATGCGCCATCGCTAATAGTTAAGTCAGTTTTTCCTGCTAGTTGATCAAAAGCAATAAGCAGGTTTTCCCCTTTACCAAGATAATCAACCTTACCGCTTGCATAGCCTTCTATTATAGGAGCATTCAAAAATGGAGCAAGAAAGGAAGAAACTGAAACTTTTGAAATATTACCACTAATGCCAATATCATCGCCAAGTAGTAACAAAGCATCAACTTTACCTGAATTAAATTTACCAATTTCAATTGGCAATTGCACACCTTTTTCATGCGGTTTAATAACAACTTTTGCTTGTTCACCTTTGAATTTATAGTAAGAAACTTTATCTGCTAAAATTTCAACTTGATAGTAAAAATCATCTTCTGGATTATTATCAACACTGCCATCATCAAATTCAGTATCAAGTGCAATCTGTTTAAATTCAAGAGATTGAGTATCTTTTCCTAAAGGTTCAGGAAAAATATTATCAATATTGATTTCATTTGCTATGAGCTTTAAATCAAGCTCTTGCCTTTCCTTGAAAGAATATCCACCTTCTACAGCAAAACTATATTCACCAGTATATGCTTTTAATCCATTCGCAATAATTGAATTTTCAGTAAAGATGATATTTCCTTCGCCATGAATAGTGTGAAGCAAGCCAGAAAGAGTTGGCGGAAGATCTCTAGCAAAAGAAAGCCAGCGTGTAAGGCTTAGATGTTCAATATCAACCTTTGCGCTTGCTTTAAATTTTGGTGTAAGTTCATCAAGCTTTGCTGAAAAATTAATGATATTATCTTCAATTTCAAGTTTGGAATTTTCAAAAGCAATCGTATTAAGATTCTCATAATGCAAATCAAACATTAATCTTCCATCAATATGTTGCGTTGGCAAAGAAAAACGCGTGAGAATATCAACCTTATGTTCAAGTGGTGCAAGTGTAAAATCTGGGTTGATTTTGATTTCACCTTTTGTTTGCAAGGTGTTATTCCATGTGTCATTATATAAGGAAATATCTGTCTGCAAAAATAGATTTGCCAAAATTCCATCTTCTTCAAAGGAAACATGATTAAGCGAAAAGGAAAGGTTTGAAATTGTTGCGCCAATATCTGTTGAAACATTTAGATATTCAAGCGGAAATTTATCAATAGAAAATTCAACTTGATTGAGGTTTTTCACAGAAGCATCAATATTTTTTAATGTATAAAGCTTTGCATTCTCGTCTTGTATTTTCCATTCAATAGTAGCATTTGTCATTTCAAGCGAGGTGTTCTTTATACTTTGTGGAATTGATTCAATGAGTGCATCTATTTCAGCAATTTTATTGTTTGCTAAGTTTTCATTCTCATTCTTTTGCCTATTACTTTTAAAAACCAATTGAATATGTGGCTCTTCAAGTAAAATTGTATCAAGCACGAGTTCAAACTCTATAAGAGTTCTCCAATCAATCACAAGTTCAAGCTTTTTCATAAAAGTTGCAACATCAGGAGCATTTTCATCTGAATGTATATATTGAAAATTTTCTACAGTGAAAGATGGCGAAGGAAAAAAATTTATATTAACAGCTTGAATTTCAACTTCACCGAGTAAATATTTTTCTAAAGTTGTTTCTAAACGCGGAATAAGCTTTGCTGGTTGCAGAAAAGTGAGGTAAAAAAATAGGCAAGACGTGAGAAAAACTCCCCATACAATAAGGAAGAGATAGTTCCATTTAGTAAGTTTGTTCTGTAGCATAAGTATATATAGTTGCCTCTAAGGATATTTTTTATAAAGTAAATTAATGCATTTTTCATCTGTCAGCATATAAGAAAAGTTAAAAATAAACAAGAATTCTCTTTCTTACCAAAAAAAATTTAAAATTTATTTTTTACTCTTAATATTTATTTATCCAGTAAATTTTACTTTTCTTTTGCTTGAAATGTCTAAAACAAGCTATTTTTCCTTGACATGTATTTTTCTTTATGGAAAAGTGATAAAAATTTAAAGCGACTTGCCTTTATTTTTTACAAACTTTATACGCAGTTTATTTCTGCAAAGAGGGCTTATAATGGCTAAAGAAGATGCAATTGAGATTGACGGAACTGTCCAAGAAGCTTTGCCTAACGCAATGTTTCGTGTTGAATTAGAAAATGGACATAACGTACTTGCTCACATTTCTGGAAAAATGCGTAAATTCTACATCAGGATTTTGCCTGGTGATAAAGTAAAAGTTGAGCTTTCTCCATACGACCTAACCAGAGGCCGTATCACTTATCGTATGAAATAATTTTTTTACTTTTCACAAATACAACCGCTTAACTTCTCTTAGTAAAGCGGTTTATTTTTTTAATTTTTAATACAGTGAAGCCCTCAAAAATTTCTTCTTGAGGGCTTTTTTTATTTTTAGTTTTTATTGCTAAACGCTAAATTTACTGTATTGAGATTTAGGCGCTACAGCACAAGCAGTTGCGTAAGCATCCGCAAGCATTGCATTTTCAGCTTTGCATGAAATTGTTAACATGCTTGGACTTTGCGCAGAGCTTGGGTCAATAATATGATGGCGTTTTGCATCTTTATCAAAGAATTTTTGATAAGAACCAGAAGTTGCAAGCGCTTGGTTTTCCATTTCAAAAGAAGTAAGTAATTGATTTGGATTTTTAGGATCTTCAATACCAACAATCCATGCTTGATTAGCACTTTTTCTGCCTTTTGCAATAATATCACCACCAGCATTGATAATGTGGTTTGTTACATTTCTTTTTGCAAGCACATCAGAAGCTCTATCAACAATAAATCCTTTTGCTAATGAATCAAGCGTAATGCCCATTCCTTCATTTTTCAAAATAATTGAATTATTATTGATTGCTACATTTGAAAGATTAGAAAGATTTTTCGCATGATCTACATCACTTTTTGCAATTTCTTCAGCAACATTAGTTGCATTACTGTTTGCTTCAAATAAATCTAATAAAGGTTTAACCGCTGGGTTATACACTTCATTTGTATTTTTTGAAATAAGCATACTATTATCTAAAACATACACTAATTCTTGTGGTGCATCTTTCAAAGAACCTTTTGCATTAAGAATTGAAAGTGCTGAATTTTTATCATGTCTTGAGAAAATCTTTTCTAAGCGTTGAATTTCAAGCATAGCATGAGCGATTGCTTCATAAGCTTCTTCACGTGAGTTATGGCTTACAGAAAAAGTTACAAGAGTTCCCATTGCAAAATGAGTTTGCTTGATAAGCTCATTATTATTATCTTGCACTGCAAACGCATTTTTTGAAAGTGCAGGCACAATTGCTGTTGTTGCCAAGCCTAAAATTGACAGGCTAGAACGTAGAAAATCACGTCTATTACTCATTTATAAATCCTTTATTCTTTCACTTCAGTTTTTGCTTCTGTAGCTTGTTCAGTTGCTGATGCTTCTGCTGGAGCTGTTGCTGGCTCAGAAGGTTTTACTTCTTCTTTTTTTGCAGTTTTTGGCTCATCAGTGGCTACTTCAGGCATAACTTTACCTTCATACCAAAGTGATTTAAATATTTTTCTCTTGCTACATGCTGATACGCAAGCTTCGTTACAAGCATCACCATATTCAAGACATTTTTGGTGATCAATACGAATAACACCATCACTAAACATAACAGCTTTTGCTGGGCATTTTTTTATACAAAGCGTACATGTAATACAGCCAACAGTACAAACAGAAGTAACTTCTTTTGCTTTTGCTTTTGTTGAGCAGAAAACCATTACTCTTGCACGTTTAGGAATAAGCTCTAACACGTTTCTTGGGCAAGCACCAATACATTTACCACAACCAATACAACGAACACCATTAACAACAACCATGTTATCTTTGAGTTCTAATGCATCAAATGGACAAACTTTTACGCAATCGCCAAGGCCTAAGCATGAATATGGGCAAGAGTCAATTCCTAGTCCAGAACCTAAACTTGCAGCGGATGCACACGATGGCAAACCAGAATATTCAAAACGTTGAGTTACTGCACCATCCCACTTTTCACAGCGGCGCACAGAAACAAGAGGATCGGCCTCAGTTACTGCTTTTCCTGCTAAAGCACCAACAGCTTTTGTTGTTTCAGAACTTCCTGCAACGCATAAGTTTGCTTCAACCGAAGGGTCTTGTACAACAGCTGCCGCATAACCTTCACAGCCAGCATAACCACAACCACCACAGTTTGCGCCAGGAAGAGCATCTAAAACTGCTTCAATGCGTGGATCTTCTTCCACATAAAAGACTTTTGATGCAACTGCTAGAATAACAGCCGCTACAAAGCCCACTCCAAATAAAATTAATACTGAATCTATATCAAACATAGTTTAATCCTTTCCATGTATTTGCTAAAGAGTAGCTAAATCATACCTTTGAATGCCATAAATGATAAAGACATTAAACCAGCCATAATAAGCCCAATTGGTGTTCCTTCCAAGGCTTTTGGTACACGGCAAGCAACTAATCTTTCGCGAATACCTGCTAATAAAACTAAAGCAAGCACGAAACCTGAGCTTGATGCTAAAGCAAAAGTTAAAGCAGTTCCAAGGCTATAAGATTCACGCTGCACTAAAAGTGCGATACCCATTACAGCACAGTTTGTTGTGATAAGTGGCAAGAAAATACCTAATGAACTATACAATGGCGGAATTGCTTTTTTAAGAAACATTTCAACGAATTGCACTAATGAAGCAATAACCAAAATATAGAAAATTGTTTGTAAATATTCTAAGCCGAAAGGACGTAAGAAATATTCAGAAAGTAACCAAGTGAATAAAACAGCCATAATTGTTACGAAAACAACAGCTCCACTCATACCATAAGCAACGCTTTTTTCTTTTGAACAACCAAGATAAGGGCAGTTACCAAGATATTGAGCTAAAACAATGTTATTTACAAAGATAGCTGAAATAAAAAGTTGAAAAGTATCCATAATTCTCCCCTATTTCTTTGGTAATAAAGTTGTGCAACCCATCATACAATTGCCACAACCAGCTTGAATTGGCGGAGGCGCATCTAAGCCTTTGCGCTTTGCTTGAACATAGTTAATTACGTTCATCAAAGCCAAAATCAAGCCTAGGCCAATAAAAGCACCAGGTGCTTCAACCATTACAGTTAAAGGCTCGAACCAATCGCCAAACATTTCTTTACCAAACAATGTTCCTTTTCCTAAAAGTTCACGAAGTCCGCCAAGGAATGTGAGCGATGCCGCAAAGCCAATACCCATACCAAGACCATCAGCAATGGAAGGAAGAACAGGATTTTTATAAGCAAAAGCTTCAGCTCTTGCCAAGATAAGACAGTTTACAACAATAAGTGGTACGAAAATACCAAGTTGAAGATAAAGTGTATACATATACGCTTGCATAAGAAGTTCAACGGCAACAACTAAAGTTGCTGAAATTGCAATAAAGCAAGGAACACGTACTTTCTTTGGAATAATTCCTCTTACCGCTGAAATAATCATATTTGCTAATGTAAGAACGAATATAACCGCAACACCCATACCCAAACCGTTTTCAGCGCTTGAAGTTACCGCTAGAACTGGGCAAAGGCCCAAAACTAAGCGAAATGGAGGAAGTTCGTTCCACAAACCTTTACTAAATTCTTTCCAAAGTGTTTGAAGCATTATTTCCTCCTATTAGTTCCAAGTTGAAAGGAATTGATCTTTAAGCGCAAAATATTCTTTTGACGCAGCTTGCACAGCAACAACAGTTGCAACAGATGAAATTGTTGCGCCACCTAAAGCATCAATAGTTCCACCTTCTGAAGTAAGGCCCACAGTTTCAGCTGGAACTTTAGCAAATTTCTTTGTAAAGCTTGGCTCTTGAATACGTGTACCGATACCTGGAGTTTCTTTTGTTGTTGTAATACCAACACCAATCAATGAATTATTATCAATATTAAATCCAACCATAACGCCAATGTCGCCACCATAGCCAGTGCCATAGTTTTCAAGAGCAACACCAACCAGCTTTCCATCTTTTATATAAGGAAAAACCACAACTTCTTTTGTTGGATCATCAGGCAGAGTGAATTTTTTTCTTTCTGCAATAGGGTCATTATCCGCTGCCGAATAAACACTTATAATCGCAGGACTTTGAACAAAAGTAAGAACTTGTTCTTCAATGCGATTTGCAGTGCTTATTTTTAAGTAAGAGAGTGCAAAGCCACTCAATGCGCAAAGCATTGAGAGCACAACCACCATTTTAATCATAGCAACCATAGACTTACTCCGTTATAATGGGTTTTCTTTTGTTGCCTTCAAGCAATGGCATGATAAGATTTATCAAAAGTATTGCAAAAGGAACGCCGTCTGCATAAATGCCGAAAATACGGATAATTACAACTAAAGCTCCGCCAAATAAACCATAAATTATCATATTTAAGCTTGTGTTTGGTGAAGAAGAAAAATCCGTTGCAAGGAAAAATGCGCCAAGCATTGTTGAGCCTGTGCAAAGGTGGAAAATAGGGCCAGCATAAAGATCAGAATCAATAAATGAGAAAATTAATGCTGTAATTGCAACACCCACCATAAAAGCAACTGGAGTTTCAATTGAAATAATTCCACGGAAGCAAAGATAAAGCCCACCAAGCAAGATAAGCCCAACTTGACCAGCACCTAAAGCACTAATTTGTTGCCCCATTAATAAACTCATTGTTGAAACATCATACGCATCATAAGCACTAAAGCTTTTTAATATGAATAATGGATCAACAAATTCTGTTGCTAATTGCATTGTGTTAGGATTCATAAAAATTGGGAATGAAACAAAACAAAGAATATAACCAACAACAGGCGCACATAAAGGCGAAGAGCCTAAATCACCAAAAGCCATTTTACCCATTGTAATTGCAAAGAAAGCCGCTAAAGTTACAAGCCACCAAGGTGCAGCTGCTGGTAACATAAAGGCTAATAACATACCTGAAAGTACAGCAGAGAAATCATCAATTGCATATTCTCTAGCCATAAGTTTTTGACATAAAGCTTCAGTCAACACGCTTACTGCAACGCTTAAGCAAACCACTCTAAGCGCATCAAAGCCCCATGTCATTACAGCAGCAACAACAACAGGTAAAAGCGCAATAACGGTTTCACACATGATTGACTTTAATGTTCTTCCGTAGTGCCAAAAAGGAGGCGAAGATACAGAAAGCATTTGTGCAGTCTTATTCATAATTATTTCTCGCTTATTCATTTTCAGCTTCATTATCGGAAGCAAAGTTATCAAGAGTTATTTCTTGTAGAGCTAATTTTTGTTTTGCAAGACGAATATATTGAAGAACTGGTCGTCTTGTTATACATACATAGCCACAAAGACCGCATTCAATGCAGTGTTTTACATGCCATTCTTCACATTTATCAAAATGATTGAATTCTGAATATCTACTAATAGTTGAAGGTGCTAAATGGATTGGACAAATTCTGTCACAAGCGCCACAGTTACAGCATGCGCTTGCACCCTCTAAAGCAGGAACAGAGTCAGCTGGAACAATAAATACACCAGTTACACTGCGTGGAATACCACGATTTACCAAAGCAATACTTTCACCACGTAATGGGCCACCTAATACGATAGTATCGCCTTCTTTATGTTGGAACTTTGTACGCTCGATTAAATCAGCAATACGTGTTCCTTCTTTTACGATATAGTTACCAGAGTGAGTTGGCGTATTAAAAGTGATAACTGTTTCTGTAAGTGGCATACCGGTTTCAAGAACTCGGCCTAATCCCCATAAAGTATGCGAAGAAACAATATCAACTTTTGACGATTTTTCGCTTAACGCTACTTGTCTTTTAATCAGAGGATCAAGACTATGCGGATAAACAGGGTCTATTCTTTGCACCTCTACAAGTGGAATTTCAGGTAAACGTGCTTCTTTATTAACAATTAATATTGTTTTTTTAGGTTTTGAAATTTTCTTTTGAATTTCAAGACCAGCTAAAACAGTATCAAGATACATTGCAAGCATTGGTTCAGCCCAAGTTACACCAGGCTCTTGGTTTAAGCCGTTCACAACAAGAACATCACAAGTTTTTGCCAAGTGACAAATATTTTTACCAAGATCTTTAAGAGCCACGCATGACTCTTCAAAAGTTCCTTCAAACTTAGAAAGAATTTCTTCTCTGCTCAGTGATGTAAAAGTTGGGTCACTTTCTTGTGCTTCAACTACTTCTACATTGATAAAACGAGGTGTCACATCAGTTATTTTACCTCTAACTGAAGCAAACATATGCCCTTTTTCAGGATCTGGATGTTTTGCTAAAAGCATGCCAGGAAAAATATCAACACCTTTTTTTATTTCTTTTTCAAGTGTGTATCCAGTATGCAAGATAACAAGTTCTTTGACATCCAGTTCAGTAAAGTTTTGCATCATTTTATGCACAAGCTTTAACTGCGGATCTCTTTTCATGCGTAAATTTGAAATCATAGCTTATTTCTCTTTCTTTAGAATTTACTTATCTTCTGATCTATACAGAAGTAACAACAAACGATGAATTAATTATATATGGCACTGTGCGCATTGTTCATCAGTATATGGCCCTACGCCAATACTTTCATGACAACCCATACAGCTATTATGGAACGCATCCATTCTACCAAGAATTAATTCGCTCGCCGGTTCATCATGGCAAGAGCTACAAGAAACTTGTGCGTAATCAAGCATATAATCAGGATCATTTGCAAGCTTTTCTGAGTTAGTCGGCTCATTATGGCAAGCAAGACAGTTTTCCATATTTCTTACAAGTTTATCATGGTGGAAATCATTGTCAGGGTCACTATCTTCAAATTGATAGTGGTGACAAGTTGCGCATTCAGCATCTGTGCTAAAAGTTGAAAGATGTTCAGAAATGAAATCTGGGTTAGTATAATCAACACCATGGCAAGAACCACAAGCAATAATGCTTGCTTCTGCTTCTTCAGGATCAGTAATTCCTGAAATTTCATGGTGACAGTCCACACAGTCCATACCATAAGTTTCAACGTGAACTTTATGGTCAAACACTACTGCACCGCCGACGTTTTCAAGTAGAATACGAACCGGATCTTCGTTTTCAGTAGTATTTTGCGGCATTAAATAGCCAACAACAGCTAATGCTGCTGTCAAAGCAACAACAAGCATTATAGGAGCATATCTCTTTTGCAAAA
The DNA here is from genome assembly GCA_964370245.1 of uncultured Desulfovibrionaceae bacterium. Taxonomy (GTDB): domain Bacteria; phylum Desulfobacterota; class Desulfovibrionia; order Desulfovibrionales; family Desulfovibrionaceae; genus CAYJAZ01. The sequence goes on along the minus strand of CAYJIN010000004.1, from coordinate 37,178 downwards.
CCTTCCCCCTTTGTTTACAAAAATCGTTTTTATATTAAATAATTTTACTTCTCTTATACCAAAGTAAAATATTTTACCAGCATTAATTTACAATAAATTTTTCCCAAGTGTGAAAGAAGTTACTTTTACAATAGGTGCGGACTGTTGTCTTTTAAATTCAGCGCCCTTAATTTTGTATAAAACTTCTCTTCTTTCTTGTGGAGAAAATTCATGTTCAACTTCAAATGGATTTTTTCTAAGTTCAAATATTTCATAAAGAAATGAATCAAGTTTTGGATATGGCGGTAAAGAATCAACATCCTTTTGCCCAGGTGCAAGCTCAGCGCTTGGCGCTTTCTCAATTGAGCTTAAAGGAATAATATTTTTCCCTTTATAGTTGTTATACCATTTTGCAAGGCCATACACATCTTCCTTATATAAATCACCAATTGGAAAAAGTGCAGCGCAAGTGTCGCCATAAAGAGTGCAATAGCCCATAGCTTCTTCCGACTTATTACCAGTACCTAACACAAAAGCTGGTAATGCGTTAGCAACACCCATTACATGCACCGCACGCAAGCGTGATTGTAAATTTTGAAGCATTAAAGAATGATTTATCTCGCTTGCATTTAATTCTTTAGCAACAGGATTTAAAGCTTTGTGGAAAGCTTCCATACTTTCACCAATCGGGAAAATATAGCTTTTAATATTAAGATTTTCAGCTAATTGTTTTGCGTCTTCAACACTGTGCGCTGATGAATGCGGTGAAGGCATAAGAAGGCCATACACATTTTCACTGCCCAAAGCTTCCACAGCTAAAGGGGCAACTAAAGCAGAATCTATCCCGCCCGAAAGCCCTAAAACAGCTTTTGTCAAGCCAGTTTCAAGCACATGCTCTCTAATTGCAAAAACAAGAGCTTCAAAAATTATTTTATATTTATCGTTATTAGAAGTAAGTGGAAGTTCTGTTTTATCTTTATTTAAAATTTGCACTTCTGAGCAATCTTCTTCAAAAGCTTTTAACCTATTAATGATTAAACCATTTTCATCAACTTCAAAGCTTTGCCCGTGAAAAATATCACCATCTGCAGCATATACTGCATTTAAGCAGATTGTAGGAGTCTTACTATTTTTTGCAAGAAGTGAAAGATGTTTTTCATTTTCTTCTTGCAATGAAAGAGTGAAAGCATGTGTATTGTAAATAATATTGATATCAGATTTTTTTTCAGTTTTTTCTGAACAAAGAAGTGAGAATGAAATTCTTTTCCCTGCAATTTCTAAAAGCTTATCACTATCATATGATGTAATATTCTTGTTTTCTAGAAGAAAAATTCTATTATTTTCAAATAACACAAGTTTTAAATTTGGAGGCATTACCTGTAATAAGGAATCAATTGCACTTTCTTTTTCTTCTTCTTTGAAAAAGTAAGATATTGAATTTACGCACTTAACGCTTTGTAGAAAATTTGCAGAAACAAAAACTGCTTCACATTCTTTTGGAATTTCTTTTAATTTTTCTACCAAATTTGCTATGCGTACTGAAAGGCTTTTCTCTGTGAGCTTTGCCTGATACATTAGAAACATTTTCCACCTCTTATAAGAAATTTTCCCCTTTCAATTAGGATATAACTTGTGAAAACAATTTTAGCAAGCTCGATTATTTTTTCACAAAGAGGAGGTGCTTTTCTTAGACAGCTTACGATTCAAACTTTTCTTGGCTACATCCGCATTAAACTATAATAAAAAAATAGCTTTTCACGTGATTGAAAAAAATTATCGAAGAAATCCATCTGAAAATTTGACTTTTTTGTAAAAACCAACTATTCTGCCAAAAATTATTTAAAATAGTTTATATTATTTAAAGGAAACTGTTATGTCTCAGCAAAGAAATTCACAGCCTTCAAACCTTCCAAGCACTTCACAAAAAAGTAAATTAAATATACCTGATGCAGCTGAACTCGAAAAAATGAGCCCGCATGAGCAAAAAGCTCTTCTTGCCGAACTTGAACAAGAGCTTAAAGCTGGCACAGTGCAAGAAGCTGCACCACTTTTAGAGTTTGTACTTTCACATATTAAAACAATAATATCTGTAATTATTATTGCTATTATCGTTATAGCTGGTTGGGGTATGTGGCAATGGAACTCTGAAAATGCGCAAGCAGAAGCAACAAGAGAATTTCAGAAAATTGTTGACATACAAGATCCACAACAAAAACTTAATGCTTTAGTGGAATTTTCTAAATCAGCACCATCAAATCTTGCTATTGGTATTTTAGTTGAAGAAGCATCAACTGCATCTGTAGTAAAAAATTATGAATTAGCATCTGTAAAATTACAAGAAGCAATTGAAGCTGATAAAAACTCTGCTCTTTCACTCACACTTTACCTAGCTTTAGCTGATGTATATATTTTAGATAATAAAGCAGATAAAGCTTTAGCACTTATGGAAGAATATATTAAAATTATTCCTGAAAATTTATATACAGTTGCTTTAGAAGAAATTGCAATTATTGCTGAAACAATGGGCAATAAAGAAAAAGCTCTTTCTTCTTACAAAGAACTTCTAGAAAAAACAGACGCTACTGCAACAACTGCGCAGTCGTTTTACAAAGCAAGAATCTCTCAACTCAGTAAGTAAAGATTATGCCAACGAAAACTTTATTTAGTTTTTTAGATACTATTAAGGCGCTTGCAGAAAAGCTCAACTATGAGCAACCTTTGCAAGCACAATTAAGTATTGTTTTAGAACTGCTTGCAACACAGCATGGCTTTTTGCGTCCGCACATTGTGCTTTTTGAACCAGAAACTGGCTTTCTAAAGCTCAAAATTGCGCAAGATGCGCCAAGAAAAAACCATGAAGAATACACAAGTGGTAAGGGTGTGACTGGGCAAGTTTTTGCAACTGCAAAATCTGCAATTGTACCAATAATGTCGCAAGACCCTACTTTTTCAAGTTTATTATTTGAAAGAAGTCAAGATGAATTAGATTCGCTCGCTTTTATCTGCGTGCCTATCTTTGCGCATGCGCAAGAATCAACCACTTCTTTCTTGCCACGTGATGTTATTGGAACTTTAGGCATTGACTCTCCATCAAATTCGCAAGAAGATTTAGAATTGCGCTGTAAATTTTTGGAAGTTGTGGCTGATTTTATTTCTTTACAAGTTGCTTATTTGCAGAATATTTCACAGCAAAATATTTTGCAATCACAACAAAGTGTTGAACTTTCAGGCGGAAACATCACTTTTGTTGCAAAATCTAAAAAAATGAAACTTCTTTTAGAGCATGCGAATACTTTTAGTCAGTCAAATCTACCTGTTTTGATATACGGCGAAAAAGGTACGGGTAAAGAATATTATGCACGTTATATTCATGCAAATGGAAAAAAACGCTCATTACCTTTTCATGTTTATTCGGCTGATTCTATTCGTGATGATATTGATAATTATGATGAAATTGAAAAAACTTTTTGTGGCTATGTGAAAAATGCTTTTCCGTCTGCTTTGCAAACAACAAAAGGAATTTTTGAAAGCACAGCTCAAGGAACACTGTATATTGAATCAGTAGAAAAACTTCCTCCTATTGCGCAAAAAATATTGCTAAAAGTTCTTACAGAGGGCACTATAACACGCTTAGGAAGCGAAACACCAATTCCTTTACATGTGCACATTATTGCTTCCACAAAAACTTCACTTGAAGAGCAAGTAAAAAAAGGGTTGTTCGATGAAGAATTAGCATTGCGCTTAAATTTTCAACACACAACCATTCCGCCTTTACGCGAACGTGGAGAAGATATTCTCCCTCTTGCGGAATTTTTCCTCAAAGAAGAAGCAATTAAAAATAATAGCGATGAAGTGAAACGTATTTCCTATCCTGCAATGGAAGTAATATCTTCTTACTATTATTCAAAAAATATTCCAGAACTTAAAGCGATTATCGACTATGCGATTACGCATTGTGAAGATACTATTATAAGAACCGCTGATTTGCCACCTTCAATTCAAACTGCAAATAAAAATAGCTATGAAAATGAAATCTCCCTCACTGATGCAGTAAATAATTTTGAAAAAGAATTATTGGCAGATGCCTTAGTGAAAGCAAATGGAAATATGTTTAAAGCAGCGCAAGATTTAAAAACTTCTTATAGAATAATTAACTATAAGGTTAAAAAATATAATTTGAATGCTAAAAAAAGCAAATAAATTAAACTAAAATCTCACACAAAAAAGCCTCAACTTTAAAAATTGAGGCTTTTATTTTTTAAGAAGAATTATTTTAGAAACATTCTTTTGCAATGCGTATACATAAATCTGATTTATTGAGTGTATATAAGTGAATACCAGGTGCACCAAGAGCAAGTAAATCTTTAATCTGTTTGATAGCTATTTCTGTTCCAAGCTCTTTCACAGCTTCGTCGCCACCTTCATTATGTGCTTTTTCTACTTCAAAATAGAGTTGTGCTGGAATGTTTGCACCGCACATGCCCATTGTTCTTTTGAGCGAAGCGAATGACTGAATAGGCAAAATTCCTGGAATTACAGGAATGCGAATGTTGTAGCCTTCAAGTGAGTTTACAAGCGCAGTATATTCACGAATATCAAAAAAGAGTTGTGTTACAAACAATTGTGCGCCTGAAATGGCTTTTGCTCTTGTGTAGTGTTGATCAAGTGCAAAAGTTGGCGATTCTGGGTGTGGCGCTGGATATGCTGCTGCTGCAATGCCAAGTTCAGGATTTTCCTTTTTAATAAAATGGATTAAATCTTCTGCATGTTTAAATGGTTCTTCTTCCCAATTGATTTCTCTATCTTTTGGTGGGTCACCACGTAAAGCAAGGATATTATCAATTTTTGATTTTTTTAAATTTGAAAGAAAATCTCTAATCTTCTCTTTTGAAGCGCCAACACATGTAAAGTGTGACATTGGCTCTAAATCCATCTTCTTAATACGTGAAACAATTTCAAGTGTTGCATCTTGTGATGAACCACCTGCACCATAAGTTACTGAGGTAAAAAGTGGGTTTACTTCTTTAAGTTTTTCAACAGTATTAAAAAAATTTTCCCAGTTTGCAGTGTCTTTTGGTGGAAAAAATTCTAAAGAACAAAATGGTTTTTTCGTGTCATTTATGAGGTCAATAATACGCATATATTCTCCTTACTTCATAAGAAAAAAATTAATTATTTATTTTTCTCTATTCAAATAGATAATTTGTCAATTTCGTGTATTACTATATCAAGATATCTTTATATGTCAAGTTTAATATTTGAATAAAGCTTAATTAAAATGGAATTAAATTTATAGGAAAAAGTTTTTTTCTTTGTCATTTTTCTTCCTTTAACACATTAATTTTTCTTAACAAAAAACTTAATAATTTTAAAGATATATTTTTTGAATAGATAGAGAAAAAATCTTTCTTTGGCACGCTTCTTGTAATAACAAGTGCAGACGAGCATTATCTCGGAGGTAAACGCCATGAAATTGACATTAAAATTTATATTATCACTAGCACTTCTTCTTTCCTTTGCAACACCAAGTGAAGCTGTGCGCATTAAAGATATAGCAACTTTTTCAGGAGTTCGCACTAACCAGCTTGTTGGTTATGGTTTAGTTGTTGGTTTATCCGACACTGGCGACTCAAAAGATGCACCATTCACAGCGGCTTCATTAGTAAATATGATGGAAAAAATGGGCGTTGCTGTTGACCCTACAACATTAAAATCACAAAACGTTGCGTCAGTAATGGTTACAGCTAATCTTCCTGCAACTGCAAAAGCAGGAACTCCTCTTGACGTTACTTTATCGAGTATTGGTAATGCTGAATCTCTTCAAGGCGGCGTTCTTTTACAAACAGCTTTGAAAGGTATTGACGGAAAAGTATATGCAATAGCTCAAGGTTCACTTATTGTTGGTGGTTACAGCTTTGGTGGCGACGCTGCCGATGTGCAAGTAAACACCCCTACTGTTGCTTCAATTCCTGGTGGTGCTACTGTTGAACGTGAAGTGCCTTTTGAATTCAACTCACAACAAGATTTAACACTTCATATGAATATTGCAGATTTTTCAACCACTCAACAAGTTGTTGAAAGTTTGAATAGATCAATGGGCGGAAACTATGCAAATGCAGACGATATCCGCACAGTAAAAATTGAAATTCCTACTGCTTATGAGGGAAACTTAGTTCCTTTACTTGCAAGTATTGAAAATTTAGAAGTTACTCCGCAAACATCAGCAAAAGTTGTTGTTGATGAAAAAACAGGCACAATTATTATTGGTAAAGATGTGCGTGTAGCAAGAGTTGCAGTTGCGCATGGTAACTTACAAGTTGTTGTTCAAGAAACAACACAAGTTTCACAGCCTGGGCCATTTTCACTTGGCGAAACAGTGACAACACCTGAAACTGATTTGGCTGTGCGTGAAGAACAAAGAAACCTAAACCTTGTTGAAGGTGCAACCTTACAAGAATTGGTTGATGGATTAAACGCTATTGGTGCAACACCTCGTGATCTTATTACTATTCTCAAAAATCTCAAAGCATCGGGGGCATTGTACGCAGAACTGGAGGTAATCTAGTATGTCAAACATAAGCAATCAATATAATATGCAGTCAGCTATGGCAGGCATGCAAGAGCAAAATGCTTCTACTCAACAAAGGCAAATTAACTCATTATCAAATACAAATAGCGACCCTGCAAAAGAAAAAAAATTACGTGAAGCATGTGAAGGCTTTGAATCAATATTCATTCAAAAAATGTGGGAACAAATGCGTGCTTCCCTTCCAAAAGATGGCTTACTTTCCTCCTCAAAAGAAGAGCAATTTTGGCAAGGTATGTATGATCAAGAATTAGCAAAAAGCATGGCAAGTTCTGGTGGTATTGGTTTAGCTGATATGATGATGGAACAGATGAATCCAAAACAAACACCAAACAGCTCCGCAAGAAGCCATGGTTTAGAAATTTCGCCAGCCCCTTTGAGAGAAGATAAATTTGGTGTTGAAGCTGAAACAATCACACAAAGAAATCAACAAGCGCCTTTAGAAGTTGCAAATCAAAACACTCTTTCAATGCCAACTTCACAAAATGCTCCAATTATGAATATGAATATTTATGATGAAGCAGCGGTTGATCATACTCAAAGTCAAGATATTGACAACGCTCAAGCGCAAGTTGCAACAGCGCCAGCTGAACCTATTGTCACACGCGTTACTTATCAAACAAATCTTCCGAGAAATAAAAGAGCTGCCGACGATTTAATTGCTGATTTACTAGCAGAACAACAAGCAAAAGCTATGCAAGAAGCAAAAGCACAAGAAGCTACAGCTTCTGCAAACAATAATAATGATAGAGTGATTTCAACTTCATTTGAAAATCAAGCTATTCATAACGCGCAAAGAGTTGCTGACCCATTCCTAGAACCATTACAAGAATCATTCGAAGAAATGGAACCTGTTTTGGCTGCCCCTCAAGCTCAACAAGCGCAAGCATTTGATTTTTCAAAATTGCAATCAAACAATCAAGCTCAAGTAAATACTGAACCACAGGATATTCTTGCAGGTATCAGCCAAACATATGTGAAAACAAATCAAGAAAATATTTTACAACACCGTGATATTTCACAAATAGCTCAACAACTTGAACTGAAACCAACATATGCTGGTGGCCCTGATATGCCAAAACCACAAGCTATTCATGCAACAACTGAACTTGGCTATCTAAGCCCTGAAAAAGGTTCTTTTGAAAGTCCTGTTGATGGTAAAATTACTTCTGGCTTTGGTTGGAGATTAGACCCTATCAACGGTAAACGTTCATGGCATAATGGCGTTGACATCACAGCAGCAGAAAATTCACCAGTGCGTGCAGCACAAGCAGGAACTGTATCTTTTGCTGGACGTGATGAAGAATTTGGAAATCTCGTTATCATTCAACATCCAAATGGTCTTTCAACCTTATACGGGCACAATTCTGAAATCAGTGTAGAAGTTGGTGACTATATCCCGACAGGCACAGAAATTGCAAGAGTTGGTTCAAGTGGTAGAGCGCTTGGGCATCACGTTCACTTTGAAATAAGAAAAGCTGACATGCCCATAAATCCAGAAAATGTTTTAATTCAAGACATTACTACAACATTATAAAACATTTTCAATCAATTTTCGCTAAAGAGGTGATACTATGTACGATAATATATATGGAAGTTTAAGCCGTCAGCTTAAGGCATTGGAGCTTTTAAAGTCTTTAATGGAGGAAGAATATTCCCTTCTTATCACTAATCAAGTAGATAAAATTACCTCTGTTGAATTTTCAATCCACGAACTTTTACGTCAACTTGCAGATGAAAAAGAAAAAGTTATTTCATCTTTAGGTGGTGGCAGAGTGATGAACTATGCACAAATGCTTCCTGAAGAACAAAAAGTTGCTCTTGAAAAATTATATAATGCTGTTGACGTTGCAGAACAACAATGCGCACGCCGTGCAAGTAGAAACACTGAAATTTCACTTGCTTTATTAAAACAAGGCGAAGTTTTACTCAAAGAATTGACAAAAGCAGTTACACCTAAAACTCCACAAGGTTATGGAAAAAAAGGCGCATATACAACAGCATCGCGCCCTGAAGCTGTGCTTATTTCTGGGAGGTTATAATGGCTATTAATAATCTCTTATCAATCGGTAACCACGCACTTTTAGCAAACCAAGTTGCTATCAGCGTAACCGGTAATAATATGGCAAACGTGAATACTGTCGGCTATTCTAAGCAGACAGCTCAATTCACAGCTTTTATGCCGTATAACACAGACCCTGGGCAAATGGGTATGGGTGCTGAAGTTTCTGAAATAACCCGTTCTTTTGACAGGCTTTTAGAAAATACTTATCTTTCACGTTTTACCGATCAAGGTAAATATACAACACAAATGGATTTATTAAAAAGTGTTGAAAACTTATTTAATGAAGCAAACCGTGAAGGTATTAGCTCATCAATGTCAGAATTCTTCAATCAGTGGCAAGCTTTATCAAACTTCCCTGATGATAGTCCAACAAAGCAAGCATTAATCACACAAGCAGATGCTCTTGCTGGCATTATTCGTGATACACAAACAACTTTAGATGCTTACCAAGAAGAAATAAATAATTACATTCAAAATGACGTTGCAACAGCAAATCAAATTATCCAGCAAATTGCTGAATTGAATAAAGATATTGCTGCTAGCACACTTCCTGGCAATAACCCTAACTATCTTCTTGATCAAAGAGATCAATTAGTGCGTGAACTTTCTGAAATTGTTGACGTTACTGTTGAAGATAATGGCGGAATTGATTTTGCTGTTCGTATGAAATCTGGTCAACCTCTTGTTGAAGGCGAAACCACATATTCTTTAGAACTTCAAAGCCATCAAATTGATTATAATGTGCAAGGCTTTACTGGCGAAGCAAATGTAAGCGGTGAAGATGCTTTTGAATATACTTTAGAATTTGACGGCGCAAATAGCTTCCGTGTTTCTCTTGACGGTGGTAAAACATGGTTAAAAGACGCTGAGGGAAATGTTGAACAATATACTGTGCCTGCAGTTGGCGACACTGTAAAAGTAAAAGATTTAGAAATTTCTTTCACTGCTGATGATTTTGCAGCTGGCGATAAAATGACAATCACCCCTAAAATGGGTTTGTATTGGGATTCGCCAACTCGTCCACCTGAAAATGTAACTCCTCTCATTTCTTCTGATGGTAGTGATGACGGAACACGCGCAACAGGTGGTAGTCTTTCTGGTTATTTCATCACTCGCGATTATAATATCGGTAAATATATGGATAAAATGGATGCACTTGCAAGCACATTAGCTTGGGAAGTTAACCGCATTCATTCACAATCAGCAAGCACAACACCACAATCAGCTTTCTATGGCACTGAAGAAGTTAAAGATTATAACTTGCCATTAGGCGATAGTGGTTCAGGCGTATTCAATAGTGATAAATTACAAGAAGGTAACCTCACTATTAATATTTACGATTCAGCAACAGGCGATAGAATTAACTATGGTCCTCTTGATTTTGATAATGGCACAGCAGGAACACAAAACTTTGATCCTTCAAAGCACTCATTAAATGATTTAGTAAATGCAATTAATAATACTTATTCACCTGATGTGCGCGCTGAAGTTATCAATGGTAAATTAGAAGTAACTTCAAGAGAAGGCACTAACCTTGCTTTTGGGCAAGACACAACAGGCGTTTTAGCAGCTCTTGGTGTAAACACATTCTTCCAAGGCGATAGCGCAACAACTTTAGCAGTAAATGATTATCTTCGTTCAAATCCATCAGCAGTAAATGCTGGGCAAGTAAACGAAGCTGGCGTAATCAATGCTGGTGATAATACTATTGCTTTAGATATTGCAAAATTAGCTAACCAAACTGTGCAAATTCATACAGCTTGGGAATCAACATCACAAACGCTTACTTCTTATTATTCAGGTGTTGTTTCTTTAGTTGGTGCTGAATCAGCAAATGCTCAATTCAATACTGAATATCAAACAGCAATGTCTTCTGATATAGGCAACCGCATTCAAGCAATTACTGGTGTGAGCCTTGATGAAGAAATGACAAATCTTGTAAAATTTCAGCACTCTTACACAGCTGCAGCAAAACTTATTACAACTGCCGATGAAATGTTGCAAACTGTGCTTGGCTTAAAACAATAGGAGCTTATGATGAGAGTAACCACACAAGCAATGTATACGACTTTTACAAGTCAAATTAATACAAACTTATCTTCATATTTAGATTTAAACTATCAAGCTGCCACAATGAAGAAAGTGAATGCGCCTTCAGATGACCCTGTTGGTGCTGCACATATTCTTGATTATCGTGTAAGCCTTGCAACCACAAATCAGCTTCAATCAAATGTTGATACTGCAAAAGGTTGGCTAGAACTTGAAGATGGCGTTCTTGGTCAAGTAAACACTGCTCTTATTCGTATTAAAGAATTAGCAGAACAAACTGCTACGGGTACACTTTCAGCGGAAAACAGAGAACAAGTTGCTTCTGAGCTTAATCAGCTTATGGAAGAATTAATCAACCTTGGTAACAGTGAATTTGCTGGCCGTTACGTTTTTGCTGGGCAAAATATTGATGCTCCACCATTTGAAATGGGTATTGGTGCAAGCTCAGTTGACCCTAATATTGCTGATATTCACTTTGAAGCAAGCGGTGCTATTGAGAATTCAATTATTGTTCGTTTTGATACAGGTGGAACTCTTCCTGTTGCTGCTGGCGATCCTCCATTAGAATATTCTTATTCAGATGATGGTGGCGCAACTTGGCAAACAGGCACAGTGACTGATGCAAGCACAACTATTGAATTAGGAACAGCTTCTTTAGAAATACCAGTTATTTCTCCGCCTGCTACAATTACAGCTTATGATCCTAATCAACCTTTCAACGAAAATAATGGAACAAGCATTACTGTGCGCCCAGCTGCAATTTATAAAGGGCATGATGATTCAGTTCCACCACAAGTAACTGTATACGGTGATATTGATCCTACAATCACACCTACTCCAAATGGAATTTTTACGGAAAGCGTGCAAGTGCGTATTGATAGCCCAGTTGATTTAACAGTAGTTCCACAAGAAGTTACTTACTCTTATAGCACTGATAAAGGGCAAACTTGGCAAACACAAACTGTTGAAAGTTTAGATCCTATTGATGGAACACCTGATACTATGTTGCGCTTACCAGTTCCTGGTGGTTTCTTCGATTTAGAAGCAAACTTTACACCACCTGAAACTGCAGGCATTCCAGAGGGAACACAATTTACCATTGAACCACAAAGAGCAAATATCGACTATGAAAGCTCGATTGATAGCTACATTATGGTAAATAGCATAGGTAAAGATATTTTTGGTGGTTTATACACTCCACAAGGAACCGATGTTCAAGTTTCTGCTTTTGATACATCGGGGAGAAATCTTTTTGAAACTGTGGGTAGATTAATCGGCGCTTTAGAAACAAATAACCAAGAAGGCTGTGCAAGAGCATTGGTTGAACTTGACGAAGCAAACGAACAACTTCTCCTTTCTAGAGCTAATATTGGTGGACGTTTAAACAGTTTAGAAACAACAACTATGCTTCTTGACGTATCAAAGCTTGACCAAACGGAAAGATTAAGTCAAATTGAAGATGTTGATGTTACAGAACTCACCATGCAATTATCAATGCAACAAATGGCATATCAAACAGTTCTTCAATCATCTTCAATGGTTATGCAACTAAATCTTACTAACTTTATGTAAAAATAAAATCTTGGGAATGTAGGTTAATTATGCTTATCCTCACACGGCGACCGGGTGAAAGCCTCTATGTAGGTGACGATATACGCATTACCGTTTTAAGTGTTCAAGCAAAGCAAGTAAAAATTGGCTTAACTTTGCCTGATGAGATGGTAGTGTATCGTGAAGAAGTATATAGACGAGTCATGGAAGAAAATAAAATGACTCTTGAAAATAATGATGAAGACCTTTTAGCGGCGGCAATGTTATGGCAAGACAAGAAAAAATAGTTATACAGACAAGGCTTGGGGAACAAACTGTTGATACTTCAAAACTTATCTATTTCCCACGTGGAATTATTGGTTTTGAAGATAAACATGAATTCACTCTTCTGCAAGTTCGCCCTGATGCGCCAATGCTCATTTTACAAAGCATTGACGACCCTACACTTGGGCTTTTAGTGGCTGACCCTTACTTCTTTTTCGCAGATTATTCTCTTAAAATTGGCGATGCTGAGCAAAAATTGCTCTGCTTAGATGACGCGAAAGATGCAACAATCTTAGTTACGGTTTCTATACCACATGGTAAACCACATCTGACAAGCTTAAATCTTACTGGGCCAATTATCATCAATTCTGAAAAGAAATTTGGTTTGCAAGTTCCGCAATCTGATGCAAATCCTCCGCATGTGCTTTTAGAAAGCCTTATGACAAGTGAAGGGCGTGCACAAAACCTCAGCGCAAAAAATCAGCAAGAAGAAAATGTTGAAGAAAATGATAAAGTTGAAGAGAATGATATCATTAAAGAATCAACAAGTGATAATTTTACTGCTGATTCAACCGAAGCTGATAAACCAAAAACTGAAGCAACAGAAGCAGTAAACAATACAGATAATAAATTATAGTATGACAAAAAAAAATAACTCCCCACAAGCCCTCATTCATTCAATTGATGCATGGCTTTGGCGACGCGGATTTCGCTTGGAAAAGGTGCGTTTTGCAATACGCACCCTTTTTCTGTTAAATATTCTTTTTCTTTTTGTGGCATTAGTTAGCCTTCATTTTACGAATATTCCTCTTAGTTTCGCCCTTGCGTCTTTATGCTCTAGCTTTAGTTTTTTCACCATGGCTAAAAAAATCATTTTTACCTTTCCTCTTGGTGGGGCAAGCAATGTAACTTTATTTTCTCTTCTTAATTGGGGATTAAGATTAGCTCTGCTTCTTATTATTTCTCTCGTAGCTGTGATAAAATTTGAAATGCCTGCTTTTCCTTGGTTTGTAGGATTAGGAATTCCTATTCTTATTCTTCCACTTTCTTTTGGTATACAGTCAAAAAAATAGAGGGATATTATGCCAAATAAAACTTTAATCTCAATCAAAAATGCAAAGCATACCTACTATGTTCACAAAACGGAACAATATGTTTTGGGCAATGCTCAAAAAGGTTTTGATTTTCAGGTGAACGAAGGTGAACACATTGCTATATTGGGTGCAAATGGCGCTGGCAAGTCAACATTTCTACGCTTATTGCGAGGTGATGCATGGTTGAAATCTGGCGAAATTTCTTGGCTAAGTGAAGAAAATGGCAGTGAATATATGGAGCATACACCTCTTACAGCAAAAAGTATGTGCGTGCTTGTTTCAAATGCAGAACAAGAAAGATATCTAAAAGTAAATTGGAATATTACGGCAGAAGAGCTTCTCTCAACAGGCTTTAGCAAAACATCTTTACTTTACAACGAGCTTACCACTGAACAAAAAGAAAAACTCTATTCTTTAGCTGAAGAATTAAATATTTCTCATTTACTAAATAATTACGTGCCAACTCTCTCACATGGGCAACTAAGAATCCTATTATTAGCTCGTGCAATTCTTTCCTCAGCAAAAATTATATTGCTTGATGAATATACTGATGGGCTTGATGTTTACTATCGTGAACAAGTTTTTTCTCTTCTTGAAAAAATATCGCATAAAGCTACCTTTGTGATGACAACTCATCGCCTTGAAACTCTTCCACATTGGATAAAAAAATCTTATTATTTAAAAGATGGTTTTTTTAGTTCTACTATTCCAAATGAATACACCTTAGAAGGACAATTGCAAATTACGTGTGATGAAAAATTAGCCCTTGAGGAAAGAGAAAGTAATAATACAAGTGCGTTAGCAAATTTCCCCCCTCTAATAGATATAAAAAATGCCGATGTGTATGTTGATAGCAATAAAGTGCTTCATCAAGTTAATTGGATATGGAAAAGAGATGAACATTGGCTTATACATGGCGCAAATGGCTCTGGTAAATCAACTTTTTTGAAATTGCTTGCAGGTGATCTTTATCCCGCTTTAGGTGGAAGCATTACAAGGCATTTGCCGAGTCAAAGCCTTAACGGCGAAATTTATACAATGCGCGAAATAAAAAAACTTATTCGCCTCGTTTCTGATAAATTACAAGCAACCTATAGTTATGATATTAATTGCTATGAACTTATCCTCAGCGGAATTGATAATACTATTGGTATATACCGTGAATTTACAGAAAAAGAACATGATGAAGCAATGCAATGGATGCAGTTTACGCAAATGGAAAACTTCAAAAATAGAAGCATTTTTTCTTTATCTACTGGGCAGTTACGCCGTTTACTTTTAGCAAGAGCTATGCTTGGAAAGCCAGAAATTTTACTGCTTGATGAGCCTTACAATGGGCTTGATGTGTTTGCAAGAAAAGATTTCAATAAACTTCTCGAAAACCTTATTGAAAATAATGTTCACATTGTTGTGGTTTCGCATCATGAAAAGGATTCATATCTTTGCACAAAATCCGCAAAAATTGATAAAGATGAACTTATTTTAATAAAATAAATGTAGATGTTCACATTTGTAAACATGATATATTATTTCTAGCAGAGATTTTAAATTTAAATTTAAAATCTCTGCTTTTTTGTGCATTTTCGGGCTTTTTCTTACATGAAGCATTATTTTTTATTTTAAATTTTATTTTATTATTTTATGTAGTTATATAGATTTTTAAATTAAAAATTCATCTTTTAGAAAATAAGTTGCTCCATGAAGGGCTAGGTTTTCATCTTTATTGAGATAGATGGGCATATTTTCCACTATCCAAGAGCATTGTTCTGCGCATAAAAACTCTTCAAAAAACACGTTGTTGAAAATATGTTCATGCTTTGCACCAATTCCGCCAGTGATAACAATAGATTTTGGCATAAAAGAATAGGAGCTATTGCGGATTATTCTTCCAAGATATTTTGCAAAATAATAAAAAGCTTCTGAAGAATTTGGAATTTCATGTGCTTTTAAATTTTCTTTATGAATAAAGGAGTGTAGAAATTCTAAGCCAGCACCACTCAAGATATTTTCAACAGAAACATATCTTTGTTTTCTTTTTTCAAGGTAAAAGTTTGAAAATTCACGCTCAAATTCATCATCAGCGAGAAAAGGAAATGACTGATGCCCCATTTCTGACGGAACTACTTGGTAAGAATTATTTTGCTTTGTTAGAAGCGCAGTGCCATAACCTGTTCCGGCACCAACAGCAAGAATTGGAAAATTCTCTTCTAAATTTTGAAAAAAATCACTATTATTATGACTCGTTAGCTCTATAAAATTTTTCGCTATAGGCAAAGTGCAAGCCATTGCTTGAGCTTCAAAATCGTTCACCACAACTGATGGTGGAAATTTAGGATTATTTTTTCTTATTTTTTCAATATCTAAAACAAAAGCTAACTTGCTGATTTTTGAATACTTTTTATTTTCAACAGGGCCAGCAACTGCAAATGCACAAGCTTTAATATTTTTAAGCGCAAAATTTTCCGATTTTTTTGCTAATTCTTGAAGCATTTCATCAATAGAAGAAAATTCTCCAGATTTCAACCAAAGTAGCTCAATTAGTTCAAAATTTTCATTATTTTTTTCAAACAAAGCAAAACGTGCGTTTGTTCCACCAATATCAGAACTAAGAAAAAGCATAAACACCTCATATTGCACAGTTTTTATTTATGTGAATTTATTCTTTACATGCATTTTTATTAATGATAGTTTTTAACTAAAGTTCATAAGAGGTTTACAAGCATTAATTAGAGTTTACTAGATTTTTTTCATATTGTACAGTTTTAGATTTACAAAATTTGCATTAGTCGAAAGAGGGTTTTCACATGGAATATTTCTTTGACAGATCACAATGCCTTAATCTAGAAAAATCACTTACGCAAGAGTGGCTACTCACAAATGGTACAGGTAGCTATGCCTCATCTTCACTCATATCTTGTAACACAAGAAAATATCACGGTTTACTTAATGTAAACTTAGCAGAACCACCAAGCAGATATGTGCTTCTTTCCACCTTGGAAGAAACATTATATCCGATTGCAAATAACGAAAAAAAATATACAATTTCAACTCGTGAACACCCAGATCTTTTTTATCCTATGGGTTATCGAGGTTTATCTTCTGTAACAATTAATGGCTTTCCAAGTTCTGTATATACATTTGGTGACGTACAAATACGCCGTGAAGTTCTTATGGTGCAAAACCGAAATATCACGCTTGTTCGTTATCTTTTAGAAAGCCCAGTAAAAACAAACTTTTTACTAAATGTGCGCCCTTTATTTGCATTTAGAGAAATGCACAAGCTTACTTTTGAAAATAATTCACTCAACACAACTATTGAGCATTTAGGTAATGGGAAAGCTTTCACTGCAAAACCATATAATGACTTGCCTGCAATTTATATGTATACTGAAGCAGAAAACGAAAAAGGTAAAAATCTTTTTTGTGAAGATGCAAATTGGTATAAAAATATTCATTACCAAACTGAGAAAAATCGTGGTTTTGACCATGAGGAAGATTTATTCTCACTTGGGCATTTTGAACTACCTATTCAAGCAAATTCAGCAATTTATATTGCTGCTTCCACAGAAATTATTGAGGAAGAACTTGAGCATTTATGGGTAATTGAAGCAACAAGACAACTAAAACAAAGCCAAGAGAATAATACAATTCTCAAGCACCTAGAGCAACAAGCGCAAACATTTGTTTCAACTGCTGCCTCAAAGGATGAGAAAGGCGTGTTAGAAGTTGTTGCTGGTTATCCGTGGTTCCAAGCATGGGGAAGAGATACGCTTATCGCTTTACCTGGCTTATGCTTTGCAACCCAAAAAATTAATGAAGGCAAAGCCATTTTAGAAAATATTGCAAAACATCTTCATTGTGGCCTCCTTCCTAATATGTTTTCAGCAGATGGAAACAACTCTTACAATACTGTAGATGCATCTTTATGGTTTGTTTGGGCTGTGCAAAATCTTGAAAAATATGCACCAAATGAAGATAAGTTTATTCGCAAAGTTTGCTTCCCTGCCATTAAGAAAATAATTGGTGGCTACGCACGTGATGCACATACTGTTGTTCCAGATGTCTTTGTGAATAGAAATGGTCTTCTGCATACAGGCAATAAAGACACTCAACTCACTTGGATGGACGCTATTGTTGACGGCAAACCCGTTACTCCGCGTTTTGGTTTTGTAGTTGAAATTAACGCCTTATGGTATAATGCTTTAGCTTATGCTGCAGAACTTGGTGATAGGTATGGTGAAGATTTAGCTATAAGCGATTCTTATCTTGCTTCCTTTAGAACTGCCTACAAAGAAATGTTTTGGACAATTCTTTACGGTGGCTATCTTGGCGATGTTGCAACGGAAAGCTTTTTAGATTTATCAATTCGTCCTAACCAAATATTTGCAGTTTCTTTACCTTATTCACCATTAAATAAAGAAGATCAGTTGCATGTTATGGACATTGTTCGAACAGGTCTTCTTACGCCTTATGGTTTACGCACGCTTTCAAGACGTTCTTTACACTATAAAGGGCGCTATGAAGGAAATTCCAGCACTCGTGATGCTGCCTACCACCAAGGAACTGCATGGCCTTGGCTTTTAGGTGCATATGTTGACGCTTTATTAAAAACAACAGAACACACTGAGCTTGCTGTAAAAAATATCCTTCAAACTCTTACACCATTATTTTCTACTCATCTTAGAGAAGCAGGAATAGGCTCTATATCTGAAATATTCTCAGGCGACCCTCCACAAAACCCAGATGGCTGTATAGCACAGGCTTGGAGCGTTGGTGAATGTTATAGATTATTGCTTAATCTTAAAAATGCTGCTCCTGAAGAGTATGATAATTGGGAAAAGGAAATAAATAATTCACCTATAACACCAGCATAAGATATTTTGAATTGAATTAGTTCTGCACTGAGGCTCTTATCTATCTACATTGATTTCGGAGATTGTTTTATGAAAGTTTTAATGTTTGGTTGGGAATTTCCCCCTCATATTAGTGGCGGGCTAGGCACCGCATGTTATGGAATGACGAAAGGATTAACAGAAAGCGGAACAGATATTATATTTGTTTTGCCTTCGTTTTCTAAGGGTGAAGTTGCTGCAACAAGCAATTTTCAACTAAAATCTGCTTCTGGTGTTTGCATAAAAACAGAAGAGAATAATATTCTTGAAAACACAACAAGGGATTATTTTTCTGATAAAGTTGTATTTCATAGAATTGATAGTTTGCTTACTCCTTATGCAACGCAATTGTCTTATGAAGAGTATACTGAATACATGCAAAATGAAGCTATCAATACTACTTATACTTCTGAAACAAATTCAAGTGAAGAAACAGTCTACCTAGAAGGTGGATACGGTAAAAACCTTATGGAAGAAGTGGGGCGTTATGCAAAGTCCGCTTCTGTTATTGCTTTAAGAGAAGAGTATGATGTTATTCATGCCCATGATTGGATGACTTTTCCCGCTGGTGTATTAGCAAAACGCATTACAGGTAAACCACTTATCGTTCATATTCACGCAACAGAATTTGATAGAACCGGTGAAAATTACAACCCGCAAGTGCATGAACTTGAATGTTACGGAATGGAACATGCAGATTTAATCATAGCAGTTTCTCACAGAACAAAAGAAACTATCGTTGAAAAATATCATATTCCAGCAGAAAAAGTTGCAGTTGTTCATAATGCCGTTACCAAAAAAGAGGCTATTGAGAAATACAATATCAATCCCCTTATGGAAAACGAAAAAAGAGTGCTTTTTATGGGAAGAATTACCTTCCAAAAAGGCCCTGAATATTTTGTTGATGCAGCAAAGCTTGTGCTTGATAAAATCCCTAATGTGCGCTTCATCATGGCTGGCAGTGGTGATATGAAAGAGCGCATGATTCAAAGAGCAAGTAAGCTGAAAATTGGTTCATCTTTCCACTTTCCAGGTTTTATGAAAGCTGATGATGTGGATAAAATGTATGCTTTAGCTGATTTATATGTTATGCCATCAGTTTCAGAACCTTTTGGTATAGCACCGCTTGAAGCAATAAATTACGACACACCTGTTTTACTTTCAAAGCAGTCTGGTGTTGCTGAAGTTCTAAAAAACAGCTTAAAAGTTGATTTTTGGGACGTGCATGAAATGGCTAATAAAATTTGCGCTGTGCTCACCTATCCACAACTTGGTGCAACAATTGCTGAAAAAAGTCGTGAAGAATTAAAAAACATGTCATGGCTTAAAACTGCTCACACATTAAATGGTCTTTATTCCAAAGTTACAGGAGCTTCCGTATGATTCCCATTTGTTTATCTTTCCAAGTCCATATCCCTTATGCCCTTAGCAATTATTCTTTTTTTCAAATAGGCGAAAATCCATATTATGAAAATAAAGAAGCAAATTTTTCTAACGTTATGGAACTAGCGCGTGAATGTTATTTACCTGCAAATAAAATTCTTCTTGCTTTGATAAAAAAACATAAAGGGAAATTTAAGGTTAATTTTTCAATTTCTGGCACAAGCCTTGACTTATTAGAAGAACATGCTCCAGAAGTTATAGAATCATTCCAAGCCCTTGCTCAAACAGGTTGTGTTGACTTTATTACTGAAAGCTATTCACACTCTCTTGCTTTTTTACAATCACAAGAAGAGTATAAAGAACAAGTTGCAAAACATAGCAGAAAAATAAAAAAATTATTTAATGTTATACCAAAAGTTTTACGTGCAACTGAATTACTTTACACTAATGATTTAGCTGTATGGGCAGAAAGCAATGGTTATAAAGCTCTTTTAACAGAAGGAATTTTTGATAGATATCAAAATAAAGTTTATGCTGCAAAAGGTTGCTCAAAAATAAAAGTTTTTATGCGTAATAAAGGGCTTTCCGAAGATATCAGTTTGAGATTTTCTGATAAAAACTGGAAAGAATATCCACTAATGGCAGATAGCTATGCATCATGGGTAAATGCATGTGCTAATGATGAAAATTGCGAAATAGTTAATATTTTTATGCCTTATGAAACAATTGGAAGAAAACATACAAAAGAAAGTGGCATTTTTCAATTCTTAGAATCAATGCCAAGTGAAATTTTAAAAGCAAAGAAATTTGAATTTGCAATGGCAAAAGAAATTGCAAGCAAAAAAGTAACAAAAGAGAATGAAACACTTGATGTTTCAAATATCACAACTTGGACAGATATGCCATTGTTTGCAGAAAGCACAACTTTATGGATGAATAATGATTTACAAAATGATGCACTTACAGCTTGTTATGCATTAGAAGAAACCATAAAGGAAGCAAATAATAAAAATCTCATACAAATGTGGCGTATCTTACAAAGTGCTGAATATTTTAGTGCAATGTCAATTGACTTCCACCCTGTAAATTCAAGCGCTTGCTACAATTATGCGGATGCTTTTGCTGGGCAAATTACTGATCCTTACGATATGTACATAAATTATATGAATATATTAGCAGATTTAAACCTGCGTGCAAAGGCGGTTATTGCTAGAAAAAAGCCAAAAATCCAAAAAGTAAACATAGAAACCAAAACTAAAACAGTCACAAGAAGTGAACAAGCTGCATAAAATAAATCTAAGTATTTGGTTAAATAAAGGAGATTTATATGTCGGAAAGTAGAAACCTTTTTTCAAGTCTTTTTGAAGTAAGTTGGGAAGTATGTAATAAAGTCGGTGGAATATACGAAGTAATTACTTCCAAAGTATTACAAGCTCAAGAAGAATTTGGAGAAGATTATTTCCTACTCGGACCCGCCTTAAAAAAGAATCCTGATTTTATAGAAACTGATGAACCTATCTGGGAGCCTATTCGCCAAGCTCTTGCAACAAAAGATCTCCATTGCCGTTTAGGGCGTTGGAACATTCCTGGTAAACCAAAAGTTATTTTAGTTGATTTTACTAATAGACATAACAAAAACCAAATTCTCTTTGAGCTTTGGCAAAAATATGGGGTTGATTCCCTCTCAGGTGGTTTTGATTATCAAGAACCTGTTATGTTCTCATACGTATGTGGTGAAGTTATTTCAGCCATTTACACACATTATTATGCACAGCAAGGTATGGGAACACTTGCCCATTTCCATGAATGGATGTGTGGCGCTGGCCTATTGGCAACAAAAAAAATTGCGCCTGAAGTAGGAACAATTTTTACAACGCATGCAACAATGCTAGGAAGAGCTTTAGCTGGAACTTCAGTTGATATTTATAAAGAAATGTCATCTATCAATCCAAAACAAGCTGCGGCTGCTCATGGTATTACTGCAAAATGCTCAATGGAAATTATTTCTGCAAGAGAAGCTGATGCTTTTACAACTGTAAGTGAAATTACAGCAAATGAAGCATCTAACTTCTTAGGAAGAAAACCTGATGTAGTTACTACAAATGGTTTAGACATGCGCGTAATGCCAAATTATAGCGAAGAACGTGCCTTAGCAGATGAATGCCGAGAGCGCTTACTCAAACCTTGTGAAACTTTATTAAGAAGAAAAGCTACAAAAGATATTAAAATTTTAACTATCTCTGGTCGTTATGAATATCATAATAAAGGGATTGACCTTTTCTTAGATGCTTTAGCAAACCTTGATAAATCTCTCAGAGGTTCTGATATTAAAGTTTGTGCTCTTTTCTTAGTTATGGGTGGGCACCATGGATTAAACAATGAAGCTGTGAGTGGTGATCCTAACCTTACACCTTCAGAAAATAGGCATGAGGGATATATCACACCTTTCAAAGTTTATGACGAACCTAATGACAATATTTTAAATACTTGTAAAAATTTAGGGCTCGTAAATAAAGTTGAAAACAATGTTATGGTTATCTTTGTTCCTGCTATGCTTGATGGGCACGATGGCTTCTTTAACATGGAATATTTCGATATTTTAGCAGGTTCTGACCTTGGTGTATTCCCTTCTTGGTATGAGCCATGGGGCTACACACCGCACGAATCAGCAGCTTATGGCGTTCCAACTATCACTACTGATCTTTCAGGTTTTGGTATTTGGGCGCGTGATTTAGAAAAAAGTATTGATTTAGAAAATAGTGGTGTAACAGTTATTCCACGTCAACACGCTAAATACGATGAAGTGGTAAAAAATCTTGAAAATGCATTGCTAGATTTCTTACATAAGAGTGATGATGAAGTTTTAGAACTAAGAAAAGCAGCTCGTTTTGTTTCTGAACAAAGCACATGGGAACACTTCTACCCTCTTTATTTAGAAGCTTATGAAATTGCAACTGAAAATGCTTCACGCCGTGGTGGAAATCTTAGAGGCGATAGAAGACGTGAGCTTTTCTCAAAAATGCTTACAGCATCCTCTTCAACAACTCCGCTTTTGCGAACTTTCACAGCAGTTGCGGAATTACCCCCTGCTATTTCTCGCTTGCGTGAACTAGCTTCTAACCTTTGGTGGGTATGGCATAAAGAAGCAAAGCATTTGTTTATTGATATAAATCCAGCAACTTGGAATGCAATTGGTCATAATCCTGTATTAGCAATTGAACAAGCTGCACCTGAAAAATTAATTGAACTTGCCAATAATGCAACATACATGGAAAGATATCATCATGTTCTTAAAGATTTTGATGAATATATGGCAACACCGATTAAAGAAATTGAAGGAATTATTACTGAGCAAAAGCCAGCTGCTTATTTCTGCTGTGAGTTTGGTATTCATGAAAGCTTACCAATTTATTCAGGTGGTTTAGGTATTCTTGCTGGCGATCACATGAAATCTGTGAGTGATTTAGCTCTTCCTGTTATTGGTATTGGTTTACTCTATCGTAATGGATATTTTAGACAAAGACTAAATAATGAAGGTAAACAAGAAGCCATTTATCCTTATAACGATTTTTCAACACTTCCTGTTGAACCAGTGTGTGACGAAGAAGGAAATCAAGTTCTTATCGAGCTTGAAATGCCTGGACGCACTGTCTATGCAGCTGTATGGATGGCACGCGTAGGTAGAGCAAAACTTTATCTACTTGATACTGACATCAGCAAAAACACTAATGATGACAGACGTATCACAGCTCGCCTTTATGAAGCGGATAGAGATGTGCGCTTGCGTCAAGAAATTGTTCTTGGTATTGGTGGTGTTCGCCTTTGCTATAAATTAGGCTTTGATCCATGCGTTTTCCACATGAATGAAGGCCATTCAGCTTTCCTTATTTTTGAACGCATACGTAAACATATTGTTGAAGATAAACTTAGCCTTAATCAAGCAATGGAATTTGTTAATGGCTCATGTGTGTTTACAACTCACACCCCTGTTGATGCAGGTAATGAACGCTTTAACGTTGACCAAATTGCACGCTATTTCAGTTCATGGGCACAAAGTGTTGGCATGTCTTGGAATAATTTCCTTCATTTAGGAAAAATGGACGAGCATGATCATAGAGATTTCAATATGACAGTGCTTGCGCTTAGATTTTCTAATAAATCAAATGGTGTAAGTTGGCTTCATGGTGTTGTTTCACGTAAAATGTGGCGTAATCTTTGGAATGGTTTTGCACTTGCAGAAGTTCCAATTAGCCATATCACAAACGGTATTCACACGCCGTCATTTGTTGGCGATCCATTCAATGATATGTTGAAAAACTATGTCTCGCCTGAATGGGATAAGCTTCCAACATCTGATTTACAGTGGGATAAAGTGTATTCAATTCCTGATAATATTTTTTGGGAAACTAAACTTCAACAAAAGCAAGTTCTTATTGATGAAATTAGACGCCGAATTCCTGAATTTATGTCAAAATTTGGAATAGATAGAAAACACACACATAAACTTAATGAAAATCTGCATACTGATGCTCTCATTATTGGTTTTGCAAGACGTTTTGCACCTTATAAACGTGCAACACTTCTTTTTGCCGACCCAGATAGATTAGCGCATATTCTAAGTCAAGCAGGAAGACCTGTTGTCTTTGTATTCTCAGGCAAATCACACCCTGCTGATGAAAAAGGAAGCGAGCTTATTCAAGATGTAGTAAAATTTGCGTGTGAAGAACGCTTCCACGGAAAAATATTCTTTGTAGAAGATTATAGCTTAGCAATCTCAAAAGGTTTAGTGCAAGGTTGCGATGTATGGCTTAATAACCCACGCCGTCCTTATGAAGCAAGCGGAACAAGTGGGCAAAAAGTGCCAGTAAATGGTGGAATCAACTTCTCAATTTCTGATGGTTGGTGGTGTGAAGGCTATAATGGCAGAAATGGTTGGACTATTGGCCCAGTCATAGATGAAGCTAGCTATGCCTTTACAGAACAAGATGATTATGCTGATGCTGAATCGCTTTACACATTACTAGAAGAAACATTAATCTCTACTTACTATGACAGAAATGCAGAAAATATTCCGAATAAGTGGGTTGATATAGCTAAAGATAGCTTGCGCACACTAACTGCTGAATATTCAACAAATCGTATGGTTACTGATTATCTTGAAAAAGCCTATCTTCCAACTGCAAGAAGGTATCATGAATTGCACGACAATTCTTATGAGCTTAGCATTTCAAATGCAAAATGGACAAGCGAAGTTTGTAATATTTTTAATGGTGTAAAAATTGAAGATATTGTAATTACAGGAATTGATGGTGATATTGTTGTTTGTGGTCAACCATTTACCATAAAAGCAAATGTGCGTCATCCAAACATAGATATTGCACATCTTGATGTTCAGCTTGTTCTTGGTAAAACAGAAGGTGATGATTTTGCAACAAAACCTGAAGTTCTTCATCTTCAAGCTGTAAAGAAAACTGCAACAGATGACAGTGACAAAACATTGACAGAATTCACTGGAACATATATTGCTAAGAAAAACGGTAGATACGCTTTTGGAATACGTGTGCTTCCAGTTAAAGATGGCGTATGCACTGAAAGAACAAACCAAACTATTCTATGGGGGTAGTGCGGTAAAAAGTATTATTTTATAGCTAAGGATTTTTTATGAGCAATGATACAAGTTTAGAAACTACTCTTGAAACAAATACAAGTAGTGATGCAGTTAAACAAGAGCAAAATGAAAAATTCTTTGGTAATAAAAACAATAGCATAAATAAAAATACTAGTGAAAGCGTTGGAAGCAACGATTTTTCCAGCGCTTACACTAGTGATTATTCTTGGGGAAGTTATTTTGAAGGCATTGGGCTTATTGTAGTTCTGCTTATTGCAATGTATGCCCTTTTATGGTTTTTACGCAAAAAAGGTAATGGTTCTTTTATTCCCCTTCCTTCCAGATTTACAAGAAATGATTTACGCATTGAAGCTCAATTACCGCTTGGCCCAAAAAAAACGCTTTATGTAGTAAAATATCTCAATAAAAGATTATTGATTGGCACTGGGGAAGATTCAATTTCACTCATTACAGAAGATTATATTTTTGAAAATGATGAAAACACTGAAAACCCAAAAGAATTTAAAGAAGTTGTTACACACTTTACAGAAAAAAATACATAAGGTATAAAAATTCCATGAACATGAAATTATCTAAAATATCAAATGTATTCAATGTAAAAAGCTTATTCTGCCTTTTTGCATGCTTTTCTGTTTTCTTGCCAAGCCTAGCTTTTGCAGTGGATACTATCGGCACAGCAGCAAATTCAACAGTTCCTACTATTGCGCTTACACTCAGTGGTGGCGCTGAAAGCCCTCAAAATGTTTCAGTTACTTTAGAAATTCTTTTTCTATTAACTGTTCTTTCGCTTGCACCGGCAATTGTTATGATGATGACTTCATTTACACGCATCATTATTGTTTTCCACTTTCTTAGGCAAGCCATTGGTATTCAACAGCTTCCACCAACACAAGTTTTAGCTTCTTTAGCAATATTTCTTACATTTATCATCATGTATCCTGTGGGTAAGCAAGTGAATGACACTGCGCTTCAACCTTATTTAGCGCAAGAAATTAGCTTTGAACAAGCGCTAGACACTGCTCAAGTGCCAATTAGAACATTTATGTTCAAACATACACGAGAAAAAGATCTTTCAATTTTTTATTCGATTGCACAAATGGATCAACCACGTAATACTGACGAAGTTCCAACAATCATGCTTGTTGCTGCATTTATTTTAAGTGAATTAAAAACAGGCTTTAGTATTGGATTTTTAATTTATATTCCATTTTTGATTGTTGATATGTGTGTTTCCTCTATCTTGTTAGCAATGGGTATGATGATGCTACCGCCTATGATGGTATCTATGCCATTTAAAATACTTTTATTTGTTATGATTGATGGTTGGAACTTGCTTGTAGGTTCAATAGTTAACTCCTTTTACTGATGAGTTTCTTTGAATATAAGCAATTTAAAACAAGGATTTTATTATGACTCCCGAATTTGTTATAGGTTTTATTAAATCAGGTATTGAACTTACACTTTCAATTATTCTTCCAATTTTATTGGTTGGTCTTGCTGTTGGTGTTTTTGTAAGTGTTATTCAAGCTGCAACGCAAATTCAAGAACAAACTTTGAGCTTTGTGCCGAAAATTATTACTATTTTTGTTATGCTCATACTAACTTTTCCACTTATTTTGGATAAGATTAGCGCATTTACTATCAATTTATTTTTGAATCTCCCCGAATACGTCAAGTAATTTCCGTCTATTTTTACGTCTATTAAATCTATCAATCTTGTCGCATTCCTTTGCTCTTCTTTGCTTTACAAGTAAAAAAAGTAATGGTATAAAACTTCTTTCATAAAAGGAGTTTATTATGCCTACAATTACACAAGAATTTTTAGACGAACTTTTTCCTGCTTCACGCACAAACGATTTTTTTGAAGCACTTTTTGGCGATGCCGAAGATGGCGCTTATGACATTCGCCTAAGCCTTCAAAATGAAAGCGAAAATGAACTTCTTCTTTATTATGAATTACATGGAAGACCTGGCAAATGCCTTGCTTGTAACCTTACATCAGGCTTACCACACGTTTTAAGAAGACACCCAATTATTGCAGCAAATAAAACAGCAGAAGAACTTGCTAATAAAATGCAATGGTCTAATTTTACTTATGAAATTGGCTCTACCAATCAACACACTGACGCATTACATCTTATCCCTCTTACTATTAAAAAAGGTTAGTCCATGAAATTTTTACATCCACAAGAATTTTGGAGCAAGGATAGAATTCATCACCATCAATGCCTTGCATTGCACGATATTTTTGACAGAGTGCAGAACACTCCTTTCTACTCAGAAAGATTAAAAGAATGCGGAAAAAGCATTGATGAACTTTCAAGCCCTGAAGGTTTACGCAATTTTCCATTCACAACTAAGCAAGATTTAAGAGAAAACTATCCTTTTGGTTTAGCTTGTGTTCCTAAAGAAGAATTTGTGCGTATGCACTGTTCATCAGGCACAACTGGCTCTCCTGTAGCTGTTTCTTATACAGAAGAAGACGTTGAAACTTGGGCGCAAATTATGGCTCGTTCAATGTTTATCACAGGCATGAGAAAAGAAGACGTGTTCCAAAACATGAGTGGTTATGGTCTTTTCACTGGTGGGCTTGGTATGCACTATGGTTCAGAAGCTCTTGGCTGTTTGACTATTCCAGCTGGTGCTGGCAATACACGCCGTCAAATAAAACTTATTGAAGATTTTGGCGTTACTGCAATTCATATTTTGCCTTCCTACGCTCTTCATATTGCCCAAAATTTAGAAGCAACTGACACTACAACATCTTTACGCATTGCTTTAGTTGGTGCAGAACCCTATACAGAACTCACAAGAAAACGCATTGAAGATCAGCTTAATGTAAAAGTATATAACTCCTTCGGACTTTCTGAAATGAATGGCCCTGGTGTTGGTATGGAATGCACAGAGCAAAAAGGTATGCATATTTGGGAAGATCATTTCCTTTTTGAAATTATCAACCCTGAAACTGGCGAAAATCTTCCTGATGGCGAACTTGGCGAATTGGTTATCACTACCCTTTCACGTAAAGGTATGCCGATTATACGCTACAGAACTCGTGACTTAACTCGTGTTATTGTTGAAGACTGCGCTTGTGGCAGAAAACATAGAAAAATCGACCGCATTCAAGGCAGAAGCGATGATATGATTATCTTAAAAGGTGTGAATATCTATCCTATGCAAATTGAAAAAATTCTTATGGAATTTGAAGAAGTTGGACTAAATTATCTCATTCATCTTGATCAAGATGGCTTGCTTGAAAACATTCGAGTGCAAGTTGAAATTAGACCTGAAAACTTTGTTGAAGATATGCGTGTGCTTCATCAATTGCGTGATAGAATTGCGCGCCGTTTACACGATGAAATCTTAGTTACACCTAAAATTGAGCTTTTACAGCAAAATTCAATTCCACAAGCAGAAGGTAAAGCACAAAGAGTTATAGACCATAGAAATAAATAATTCTTAATGAGATTATCAAAATAGAATTAAATAAAAAAAGCGTAAAACTTATGTTCTACGCTTTTTTGTTTTAATCAAGTAAGAAACTATATTCCTTCAAGAGCCTTATCAAGAGTTGCTTTATTGTATTTATATTCTTTGTTTTTCTTGAATGAATATCTAGCTAATGTCCATTCTTCTAAATCCATACAATCAAGCTTTCCTTCTGTTGTTTCAGCGTGGTAAGATTTTAAAATTTCACTCACTTCATCACAAGGAAAATATTCACCCTCATAAGAAATACGCACCATATCTTTTTCATAAAAAACAGAATCTTCAATATTCCAAGCTGTTAAAACTTGCTCAACTTCTTCAAAACAAGTTTTATCAACTGGATATAAATTTCCATATACTTTCATTATAACTGGGCGCATATTTTATACTCGAGAAAGATATTATTCTTCAGTAAAATCTTCAGCTGTATCTTCCGCAGTTGGAGTAAAAGCTTGTGGATTCATACCAAGGTGATTGATAACTTGTTGTTCAATTTGATTACGTAAATCATCATTTTGTTCAAGCAAAGCACGTACATTTTCTTTACCTTGCCCAAGTTTTTCTGCACCATAAGCAAACCATGAACCAGCTTTATCAACAATTCCTGCATCGCAAGCAATATCAAGAATTTCGCCACAACGTGAAATACCTGTACCCCAAATGATATCAAAATTAGCTTCTCTAAAAGGTGGAGCAACTTTATTTTTCACAACTTTTACACGTGTGCGTGAACCAAAAGCTTCGTCTTTATCTTTCAAAGTTTGAATTTTTCTGATGTCTAAACGAACAGAAGAATAGAATTTAAGTGCATTACCACCTGTTGTTGTTTCAGGTGAACCATAACCCATTGTACCAATTTTCATACGGATTTGGTTGATGAAAATAACAGATGTGTTTGATTTATGAATAGTACCTGTAAGTTTTCTTAAAGCGTGTGACATCAAACGTGCATGACCACCGATTTGTGATTCGCCCATTTGCCCTTCAAGTTCAGCTTGTGGAATAAGCGCAGCAACGGAGTCGATTACAACTAAGTCAACAGCATTTGAACGAACAAGCATATCAGCAATATCAAGAGCTTGTTCACCATGATCTGGCTGAGCAATAAGAAGTTCAGCTGTGTTTACGCCTAATCTTTGTGCATAAGTTGTATCAAGAGCATGTTCAGCATCAATAAAAGCTGCTGTTCCGCCTTGTTTTTGACATTCAGCAATAATGTGCAAAGTTAAAGTGGTTTTACCTGATGATTCAGGGCCGAAAATTTCAGTTACACGGCCTTTAGGAATACCATTAATACCAAGAGCTAAGTCAAGCCCTAATGAACCTGTTGGAATTACAGGAATTGCAACATGAACATCATCTGATAATTTCATTACAGCGCCTTGGCCGTATTTACGTTCAATAGATGAAAGCGCAGTTTTTAAAGCATCTAAGCGTGCTGCTTCAGCACTTTGTGTAGGCTTCTTTGCCATATCAACACCTCGTTTATGAGTTTATTTATAAAATTTGAAAGAACAATCTAAATCATTTTTATTAAATTCGCAAGTTTTATAAAAGAAGTTTTTCTTTGTTTTTATGCTTAACATTCTGATTTTTTATAACAATCTTTATTGAAAATAAATCTCATTTTCTTAAGCGAATAACTTTACATGACACTAAAAGAAGAGTATATCTTTTTTATGGCAAATAAAGATACAAAGAATGATTATATTTCAGTTTATTGGAACTATTCCCACATTTGGGGTCTTTTGGTGTGGCATAGCCTCTCATCTTTATCAATACCATTTCGAATTATTACAGCTAAAGATATTTTAGAAGAAGGCATTCAATCAAAACTTCTTCTTGTTCCTGGTGGTAATGCAAGGCATAAATCGCGCGATTTATATGTGAATGGCAAACCAGTTGGGCACGATATTATTAGAAATTTTGTAAAAGATGGTGGCAACTATCTTGGTTTTTGTGGTGGTGCGGGTTTTGCATTATCAGAAAAAGAAAGCTTATCCATTTGCCCTTGGAAAAGATCTGCCATTCAAGCAAGAATTTTACACCATATTTCTGGCCATTTACATGTTGACTGCGCTGAAAATAAATTCTTTACTCCTCGTAGTGCCTATCAAGATGATAAAATATTTCCTGTCTGGTTTCCAGCACGCTTTGAAGCAGTAGAAAGCGACAATAATCCTACAATCTTAGCTAGATATACGAAACCGAGCGCTGATTTATTTATGTCAGACTTACCACTTGCTGCTTTTCCTACAGAAATTTTACAAGAAAGTGTTGACCTGTACGGTGCAAACCTTGATCCACTCCTTACAAATGAACCAAGCACTATTATGGGTAATTACGGTGATGGGCAATATCTGCTTTCTTATGCTCACCTTGAAACACCCAATTCACCTTTTGCAAACTCAGTGTATTTCAATATTTTAGAAGAATTTTCTTCAATTCAAAAAATTCGTGCACCATTTGTTCCTGAACTTGAACTGGACAACTACCCTATTTATTGGGAAGATAAAGATTTAGAAGAAATTAAAAATAAAGTTCTTTCACTCTTTAGTCTTGGGCTTGAGTTACAACTTTTTTATGCCAGAAAAGCATGGCTTTACGGATGGAAAGACGGCATGCAAGGCGTTCAATTAACAAGCTTGCGTACTGTTTTATGCTTATTGCAATCGTTAAAACCAAATGAAGCAATGCTCAAAGAATGGCAAAATCAAAAAGAAGAATTTATTAATATATTTAATATCTTTTATAAAGGTGCTGTTTCTTGGCTTTACGCAAGAAGACTTTGCCAGAGTTTGCCTGAAAGTGTTTCACCGCCTCTTCTTTCTGATCAACAATCAAGGCTTTTCGGTAAAAACATGGGTATTGACGGTATTTGTAATTCTCTTATACAAATTTTAGAGAAAATTTTTATTTTACAAGACGATCGCTACTAAGTTTCATTTTTTTATTCGTGCTTTGCCGTTCCTGCTATGTAACATACAAAAACCTCTTTAGCGCCAGCATCAAGCAAAGCTTTAGTTGCAGCACGCAAAGTTGTTCCCGTTGTTGACACATCATCAAATAAAAGAATTGTTTTATCTTTTACTTTTTCATTAGCAACAAAACTATTGCTAATATTCTCTAATCTTTCATCTTTTGAAAGAGTTGACTGAGCTTTAGTATTTTGTGTTTTCTCTAAGGCATTATCTAATAAGTGTAAATTTTCTTTTTTCGCTATTCTTTTAACTATTTCTAAGCATTGATTATATCCCCTATCACGCAAACGCTTTGTATGCAGTGGAATGGGTACAATATAATCAAAAGTTGAAAATTCACGAATTACCGGGCGCATAATATCGGCAAGCGTGTTTAAATAGATGAGATTTCTGTTAAATTTCGCTTCTTTAATAAGCTCACGCAAAAAACCTTCGTACACATTATAGAACTTCAATTCTTTCCAAAATGTTTGCGTTTCTTTGCAATTTTCGCATGATTCTTTTAATATTGCACATTCACTCATTGGAAAAATATTTCCACAAGAAGTGCAATAACCTGTTTTTATTCTTT
>CAYJIN010000004.1:0-4545 GCA_964370245.1 uncultured Desulfovibrionaceae bacterium | reverse complement strand
CACAACGCTTTTGAAAACAACTATTAAGAAAATAAGAAAATTTATGTAGCAAGAAGAACCTCGCTTTAAAATACTATAGATTCATATCATCAATAAAGTTAATCAGTTGATTTTGAGATGCAGTGGAATGTAGGAAATCATCTTTATTTTCAAGACCATAAAGTGTTAATCCATTAACAAAATTTGCGCCAATGAGCGGTGCAAAATATTTATAAGAAAGTTCTAAACCTTGCGATAACTTTTCGCCCTTTTGACGTGCACATACAGAAACAGAAAATAATTTCTTAGTCCTTTCTTTATTCACATTCCAAAAGCGCTGGCTTCTATCGAGTAAAGCTTTTAATTGAGCGGGTGCATGATAAAAATAGATAGGGCTTACAATAATAATATTTTCTGCTAGTTCACATAAATTGAAAAAATCATGTGTTACTAGTTTTTTTTCCGATATTTCTTTTGAAGATTTTTTTTTATCTTCTTTATCTTGTAAACATTGTGATGGATTTTTACTACAATAGCCACAATCAACACAAGGTAGAACAGAAAAATCAGATAAAAAATGCACACTTGAAGATTCAATCAAAGTGTGCATTTTGTTTGTTATTGTAGCCGAGTTTCCACTTCTTTTGGGTGAAGCGGAAAGTATAATTGTTTTAGACATAACTTATGAACCAGAAATTTCTTCGCCTTCTTCTTGTCTACTTTTGCAATTAATACAAAGAGTTGTAACAGGACGTGCTTTCAAACGAGGAACACCAATTTCTTCGCCACATTCTTCACATTCACCGTAACGACCTTCTTCAATTCGAAGCAATGCTTCATTAATTTTTCTTATAAGACGACGTTCTCTGTCTCTAATACGAAGAGTAAAAGATCTATCTGATTCAGCTGTAGCCCTATCAGCAGGGTCAGCAAAAAGTTCTGCACTGTCATTCAAATCTTCAATAGTTGAATCACCTTTTTGTTGAGTTTCTTCAAGCATTGAGTTCAAGAGTTTTGTAAAAAAGTATAATTCTTGTGAATCCATGAAATCCTCCAAACAAATTGTGTGCTGAGAATTATGCAGCATCATTAAACATAAGAACTTATAAAGCACTAAACATTTTTTGTAAAGCACTATTTTAGATTATAATCTTATAAACTTAGCTAAATGCCTCATTATAAGTCAAAAGTTTTTACCCATTTATCAATTTCAGAAAAAGATTTTGCCTTACTTTCAGTATCAAGTTCTTCATTTCCAAAACCAATAAATGGAATATTTGCGGCTTTTGCTGTTTTTCTATCATTATCAGAATCGCCAATAAAAAGTGCTTCAACTGGTTCGATATTCCATCTTTCACAAATGGTTAGAGAGCCTATTGGATCAGGCTTTGCAGCCATATCTGCAGGCGTAATTACATATTGATAATATTCTTTCAAACCAAAAGTTACTAATATTTCTTCCATTGCAATAATTCTATTTGTATGAATAGCGCATGGAAGATTAATTGATTTACAATAGGCTAAAAATTCGTGCAAACCTTCATAAATTGTAAGTTTTGGAACAATATCACGCACATAATCAATATCATTATATGATTTCATTGCGTCTTTTTGTAAAGCTTTAGGAATAACTAAATCAATTGCTTGAATACCTGTAAGCTGATGAACAAGAATTCTTTGCTCTTCAGTCATAGGTGGTAAATCAACTGATGCGCGCAATCTGTTGTAAAATTCAGTATTAGAATTATAAGAATTTATTATAACGCCATCACAATCAAAGATAATGCCTTTAGGCTTTTTTGTATGTAAAATCATATAATCGAACTCTCTTTTTGTTATAAGAAATGAAGATAGTTTGCACTGCTATCTTACAGCAAAGAGCAATAGAAGTAAATTAAGTTTTTACTAGAAATGAAAAAGGGGAAACTGCCTAAGCAATTCCCCCTTCAATTCAAGCTAATCTATCAAGCTTACGCTTCCTCAGCAGCTTTTGCAAGACCTTGTGGATCTAAGCAAGTGATGAGAGCATAGTTTGATTTGAATACAACGCGTGCACCTTCAGGTAATTCAACATCAGTTGCGCGGATTGTTTTGTTAAGATCAAGAGTTGAAATATCAATCTTGATTTTAGCTGGCATATGTTGTGGTTTAGCAGCAATACGCATTTCTTCACGATATGTTTCAAGCTTACCACCAGCTTTTGCACCACGTGAAACTCCTGTGAATTCAACTGGTACTGTGATTTGAACTTCTTTATCTAAATCAACACCATATAAATCGATGTGGTTGATGAATAATTTTGTTGGGTGATATTGAACGTCCCATACGATAACAGGGTATGTTTTACCTTCAACTTCTAAGTTGAAAACTGTTGTACGGCGAACTTTGTTATAAAGTTTTTCTAATTCAAGTTTATCCATTTGAATGCTCATGTTTTCGCCATTTTGGCCATAGAAAACACCTGGAACTACTTGAGTTGTACGCAAACGACGGTTTGCACCTTTGCCTAAAGCTTCACGCTTTTGAGCTGCTAAAGAAAGCATTGTCATAATCTGGTCTCCTTTTTAATTAAGCCGTTTCGATGCCAGTAATCGGACTCGGCATAGATATATAGGAACAGTAATTAGCCAAATAGGGCGCTTACTGATGCTCCTCGGTGGATATTGTGAATTGTTGTTGCCAATGTTGGAGCAATGGAAACAATTTTAATTTTGCTACAGTTTTGTGCTTCAATTGAAAGAGGAATTGTGTCAGTTACAACTACTTGTGAGAAAGCTGAATTTTCAATTCTTTCAATAGCTTTACCTGAGAATACAGGGTGAGTTGCACAAGCACGAACTTCTTTAGCGCCATTTGCTAAAAGAACATCAGCTGCTGCACACATTGTGCCTGCTGTGTCAATCATATCATCAATAAGAACGGCAACTTTGCCTTCTACATCACCGATAACATGAGTTGCTGTAGCTTGGTTTGGTTTATCACGACGTTTATCAATAATAGCCATTGGTGCGTCAACAAGTTTAGCAAAAGCTCTTGTTCTTTCAACACCGCCAGCATCAGGTGAAACCATGATAATGTCTTCGTGTTTTATGTCATGCAAGCTGCTCATAAGAACTTGAGTTGCAAAAAGGTTATCAACTGGGCAGTTGAAGAAACCTTGAATTTGACCAGCATGTAAATCAACGGTAACTACACGTTGCGCACCAGCGTGGCTTAAAAAGTC
Organism: uncultured Desulfovibrionaceae bacterium; assembly: GCA_964370245.1. Lineage (GTDB taxonomy): Bacteria > Desulfobacterota > Desulfovibrionia > Desulfovibrionales > Desulfovibrionaceae > CAYJAZ01. The sequence continues at coordinate 1,343 of CAYJIN010000004.1, read as the reverse complement.
TGCAACTAGTTTTGCAGAAATAGGAGCACGTGGGCTTACTTTACGATCTTGTCTTGCATAACCGAAATATGGAATTACAGCTGTTACACGGCTTGCGCTTGCTCTTTTGAGAGCATCAAGCATAAGGCAAAGCTGCATAAGGTGATAGTTAGCAGGTGCGCATGTTGGCTGGATAACAAAAACATCCTGTCCACGCACGCTAGCGCCAATTTCAATGCGAATTTCGCCATCGCTAAAGTTTTCGCATAATGTTGGAATAAGTTGAGTGCCTAAGTGTCTTGAAACATCTTGAGCTAATGACTCATTTGCCGTACCAGTAAGGATTTTTAAATCACCGTACATAGATTTACCCTATAAAGTTAGTAAGACTAATAGCGCCTCTGCATGAGTATACAGCTTACATAAACTTTTTTATAAAGTTTATTGTGCATACTTGCTTTTCTTTTTCCTCTTATTCAAAAAAAGGAAATAAAAAAAGCCCGACATGCGGGCATATTTTTTTATGATGGCTGGGGCGGGAGGACTCGAACCCACGAATGACTGGACCAAAACCAGTTGCCTTACCGACTTGGCTACACCCCAACACTAAAACTCAACGACTGCAAAAGCTTCTACATCATCCAAAGCATCAAAATAGCTTTTCGCTTTTTCGGCTTTTTCTCTTGTTTGAAAAATTCCAAACAAGGATGATCCGCTTCCACTCATTAGAGCAATTTCTGCCTCAAACGCAAACAGCTTTTCTTTATATTTTCCCAATGCAGGAAAAGAAGAGAAAACGCATTGTTCAAGATCATTTCTAAAAAGAGTAAAAATCGTTGCGTCGTTCGGTTTTATAGCTTTCTTCTCGACGCTTGTCAAGATTTCTTGTGCATTTTTTTTAACTTTTTTTAATATTTTTTTATTTTCCGCTCTATAAGCCTTAAAAGCGCCTACAGTATCAACATGAATTTTCGGTGAAATAAGCAATAAAAATTTATTTTTTATAAAGTTCACTTCAATTTTTTCTAATTTTTCACCAATACCACTTACGTAACATGGCTTATTTATTAGAAAAAATGGCACATCAGCGCCAATTTGTACTGCAATACCATTCAGAAAGGCGAAATCTGCATTTTCTGGAACAAATTTTTCATCAAATAAAATATTTTTCCATTTTGCAAAAAGATAGCGTAATAAAAAACCAGCATCTGCTGATCCACCACCTAATCCAGCCCCAGATGGAATATTTTTTTCTAAATAAATTTCTAAAGAAGGATAAAAATTTGTTGCTTCACAAAATAATTTATATGCTTTAGTAAGCGTATTCTCTTCAAGATTAAAATTTTCTTGATTACAGAAAAAAC
>CAYJIN010000003.1:18959-59601 GCA_964370245.1 uncultured Desulfovibrionaceae bacterium | reverse complement strand
ATGGTGTTGGGCAAGAAACATAACCACGGCGTGCTAATTTAGCTAAATTCATTTGTTTTCTCCAAAAAAGAAAGGTAAAATTGTTTATAAATTTCTTTATTTTCATTTAAACTTCCAGGCTTGCTATTATAGTATATTGAAAACTATACATAACAACAAGTAAGAAAATAAAAATGAAAATAACTGGTTATAGATGTTTTGAGGATAAATTTTATTTAAAAAAGATAAACTCAAGCAAGTTTTGTCTTACTGTCGACAAACTCTTTAAAAAATTTCTATTCCCTTTTTTTTACTCTGTCAAGCAAAATTCCGTATTTTTCCTTACTTTTTTGTAGAAAAAAATAATCTGAAATAAGCTGTTGATTTGATAAGATTAAATTTCTGTCGACAAAAAAAGCTGATGAAGATAAACCTCATTAGCTTTAGATTTTATAGAGTCTTTTCTATTTTAGTTTTTATATTCGTGAGCAAATAATCTGCTTGAACGGTAAGTAATACTTTCAAGAGCTCTGATAGAGTCAATAAACACGCGTTCAGCTTGCGGGCCATGTGAGCCTTTTGCCACTTCTTGGATAGCGCTTGTGCTAAAAGTTACTTCTTGTTTTCTTATTTTCTTGAGAATAGCTAAAATTTCGTTTTTGATATTCTCATCATTACTATGATCAACTGCATCATCTTCTTCTTTTATGAAGAGTGAATAACTTAATTCAAAAGCTTTTTTCGCATCAAGAAACATTTTATGAAGCTCTTGAAGAAGATGTTCAGAAAAGTCTTCTTTTGATGAAGTGCGGAAGTTATAGAATTCAATAAGGTTACTTGCTTGATCACCAATACGTTCAAAATCGTTTGCTGAAGCAGTATATCTATATACTTCATGCAATACTTCTTCAGGTAAAGAAGTTTGAACGATGTGTGAAGCATATTCAGTGATATCACGTGTAAGAACATCTAATTTTTCTTCGCCTGAAAGCACAGCATCAATTTTCTTTATGTTATTACTAAAAAATACTTCTTCTAAAGCATTCAACTGCTTAAGGGTGATTTTTGCCATGTGATCACATTCGTTTTTCAATGCTGATACGGCAACAATAGGTGAAGTTTTGAGAAGTAAAGGATCAAGATAGCGTGAGCCTTGTTTCTTTTTCTTCGGCTCATCAGGGATTACTTTACGAATAAGTTGTGTAAATGGCCCTGCAAATGGTAAGAATAATAAGGTGTTACACACGTTGAAAAGTGTGTGTGAGTTTGCAATTTGGTGGGTAATACTGTCAGCTGTTGTTGCCAAAAATGGCATGTAAAGAGGCATAAGTGGAAGGAAGATAGCAACACCTATAAGGTTAAAACATACATGCGCAGCACTTGCTTGCTTTGCCGAGCGTGTTGTTCCAATTGCTGCAAGCATGGCCGTTATTGTTGTTCCAATATTGTCGCCTAGAATAATTGGAATTGCTGCTTCAAGAGGAAGTAAACCTTGCGCCCCTAAAGCAATGGTAAGCCCAACAGTTGCAGAACTTGACTGGACAAGCAGTGTTAACCCTGTTCCAGCTAAAACACCCAATAGTGGATTATGCGCAAACATAAGGAATATATCCTTTCTATCACGCAAGAAAGCCATTGAACTTTCCATGGTTTGCATACCAATAAATAGCAAACCAAAAGCCATGATGCCCGTTCCTAAATATTTTTTATTTTGAGAAGTTGAAAGCAGATTGAGCAATACACCAACAATAACAAAAAGATAGGCAAAATCTTTCACTTTAAAAGCGATGATTTGCCCTGTAACTGTTGTTCCTATATTTGCGCCCATAATAACGCCAACAGCTTGTTTTAATGTCATAAGTCCTGCATCAACAAAGCTAACAGTCATAACTGTTGTAGCTGAGCTTGATTGAAGAAGAACGGTAACAAAAGTTCCTACAATAACGCCAAGTAGAGGGGTTTTTGTAAGAGCTGCAATGAGTGAGCGAAGTTTATTACCTGCTAAGGATTGAAGAGATTCGCTGATAAGCTTAATGGCAAAAAGGAAAATACCAACACCACCAAGAAGCTGCATAAGGGTCTGCATGGACATGAAAGCTCCAAAAAATGTTTTCGTTATGCGAATAAACATAACTATTTCAACTTTGTAAGAGCTTTGTAACTGTAATGCCTAGAGTTGTGACATTTCTGTAACACAGTCGTAACAAAATTGTAACATATCTTTAGCAAAAAGTAAAAATTCTTTCAATAACTTTTTTTGCTTTTTTTAGGATGAAACTTCTAATGTTCTAATATGATTATTAAATAAATTTTTTACATGTTGATATTTATGTTTTTGCCCAAACAATAAAAAGAAAATCAAAACGATATAACTGTCTATAAATAAAGAATATTTTTTACTGAGAAAGCATGGCAATTTTTAGTTGCTTGATTCTCGCCCAAGATTCTTTAATTCTTTCTTCAGAAATTTTCCCATCTTTGAGTAATTGCATTACAATTTCATGGAGTTTTAGTGGAAGCTTGGCATCATAAGAAAGATTGTTTCCAAATAGAAGAATATCAACACCAGCATCAATTGCCATTAAAACAGTGTCTTCCAGTGGATATTGCTTTGTAAGTGCGCCCATTTGCATGTCATCAGTGATAACAACGCCCTGATAGCCCATTTTTTCACGTAATAAATTTGTGATAACTTCTTTTGAAAGTGAAGCAGGCTTGTTGTCAAAGTTTGCATTATAGACGTGTGCAGTCATAACCATTCCAATATATGGATTTTCTTTGTCGTTAAGTATTATTTGATAAGGAAGAAGTTCTTCTTCTTTCCATGTGTTTGTAATATCAGTAAAACCATCGTGTGTGTCATTCGTTGCATTGCCATGCCCTGGGAAATGTTTGAGTGAGGTTATGATGTTTTCGTTTGTCATACCATCTATGAAAGCTTTTGCATATTCTGCAACAATTTTAGGGTCTTCATGAAAAGCTCTTTCATATTTTGCAATGCCTTGGCTTTTTGGATTTAACACGTCAACTACAGGCGCAAAATTTACATTGAAGCCTAAATCTTTCAAAACTTTTGCTAATTCTTTTGAAGATTCTAATGTTTTTTCGATAGGTTGTTGCCCAAGCTTTTCAGCAGAAGGGTAATCATTAAATCCATTTCTTGAAGAAATTCTTTGCACCATTCCACCTTCTTGATCTATAGAGACAAAAAGAGGGTAAGGGGAGAGATTTTTTATATCACTCAACAATTTTTTTACTTGGGCAGGAGAGGAAATATTATAATCGACTGTTTCTTTATTTCTATAAAATAAAATTACACTACCTACTTTTCCTTCTTCAAGCGCTTGAACCATGGCAGGATCTTCTTCAATATTTTGCCCTTTGAAGCCACATAAAATCATCTGCCCAACCATTGCAGAAATATTATTATCTATTTGATTGAGCTTTTCAATTTCTGTTTGTGCATTGTAAGCATAAGAAAAATTTGCTGAAAAAAGAGTCAAAGATAAAAGCATTGCAAGAATAGTACGTGTTGGAGTGATATTTTTCATAATAATTAATCGATTGAGTTAGTTGTGAGATGTGAATAGAGTTCATCAAAAAAAGCAGCAATTGTTTTTGCGTCTTCTTCTAAATTCATAACAGAAGGTGAGTGGAGCTGGCGTTTTTTTAGTGATTGCAACACAGGCATAAGAAGAACTTTTTCAGGTAAACCCTCTAAATTTGGCAAATGTTCAAGCATATCTTTTTCTGCGCTATTGAGAATAAGCACCTGCTTTGTAAGCCCAAGCTCTTTTCCCATGCGCCCAACTTCAGCAGCTGTTTCAAGGGCACGCATGCTTGGTTCTGAAATAACTAAAAGATGATCAACGTGTGAAACAGTGCCACGGCCTAAATGTTCAACGCCTGCTTCCATATCTACTAAAACCCATTCTTCACGTTCCAAAACAAGATGTGAAAGCAAGGCTTTGAGCAATGCATTTGCAGCACATGCACAACCACCGCCAGCTTGCACTGCGCCCATCACTAAAAGATTTTTTGAGCCAAGCGCCTCGTTTGTGCTTGCTGAAACTTTAAGAGGCACGCTCAAAGTTTGTGGTAAGTCGCTAACACGTGGATTTAAATCCATAATAGTTGAATTTGAAGGATAAATTCTTTCTGTAAGCAAATCTTCTCTTGAAGCGATTGGTTCGGGAATTTGTGAACGCTCAAGGCCACAAGCTTGCCCAAGTGAAAGAGAAGTATCAGCATCAACAAGCCAAACACTTTTTCCATTTTGTGCAAGATATTCACCAAGTAAGGCAACAATTGTGGTTTTTCCAACGCCACCTTTACCTGAAACAGCAATTTTCATTTATTCTCTCCAAATATTTTATCAAACTTAAATTAAAAGATTTAGAGGATTTTAAGCCCCTAAATCTTTTAAATGAATTTATTTACTTAAACCTAATGCAAGGCGTTTTTCGCTGATACGCTTATCAATGTTTTCAGCTGCTTGAATAGGATTTGCTTCTACATTAAACGACGCACCAACCAAGCCTTCTAAGCCATTTACTGCAATATCAGTTACAGTTGCTGAGCCTAAAATATTTGGTGGTAAGCCAAGGTGAGTATAAATTCCGCTTGCTACAGCATACAAACCAATAGCCGCAGCTTTTTCTGAATACCATTCAGGCGCAGAAGCAGCCACAGGTAAATCAGAAATATCAACGCCTAATGCATTTGCAATAAGTGCGCAAAGATGAATAATGCGAGCATTATCAACACAGCTACCCATATGTAAAACTGGTGGAATGCCAAGTGCATTACATACAGCTTTTAAACCATCGCCAGCCATATCAGCACTTTGTGGAAGTAGTAAACCTGCTTTACCAACAGCGCCAGTTACGCAACCTGTTACAAGCACAAGAATATCTTTTTTGATTAACTCTTTAATGAGTGCAACGTTTGCAGAATCTTGTTTTACTTTTGGATTGTTACAGCCAACAACAGCAACGCAACCACGAATACTGCCAGCTTTTACAGCATCTAAGAATGGATCAAGCGAACCGCCAAGAGCTTCTACAATAGCTTCATTTGAAAAACCTGTCATAATTTCCATTGGAGCAACAGGAATATCAACACGGCCTTTATCTCTTTCTAAATATGCATCAATCGCAATTTGAACGATTTTTTCTGCTTCTTCTCTACCATTTTCAGGGTGAATTGTGAAATGTGTTGCGCCTGTGAAGCGAGCTTTGTCAGCAGTATCAATAAAACGAGTATGATAACAACCAGCAACTTGCACAAGACTTGGCATAATGCATTGATAATCAACAACAATCGCTTCAACCGCACCTGTAACAATTGCAAGTTCTGTCATAAGATGGTTGCCTGCTAAAGGAATGCCTTGGCGCATTAAAACTTCATTACCAGTACAACAAAGCCCCGCAACTGTAATTCCGCTTGCGCCATTTGCTTTTGCTTTTTCTATCATTTTAGGATCACGAGCTGCAGCTAAAATCATTTCTGAAACAACAGGATTATGCCCATGCACAAGAATATTTACAGTTTCTTCCTTGATAACACCAAGGTTTACTTGTGACATTCTTGGTTTTGGAACACCAAACATAACATCACAAAGTTCAGTAGCAATCATTGAGCCAGCCCAACCATCAGCAAGTGAACAGCGTGCCGCATGCAATAAAGTATTTGGCGCATCATTATCACAACCCATGTGCGTTCTATGCATCATTTCAGCAATTTCTCTATCAATTCCACGTGGAGTGATATTGAGTTTTTCCCAAATTGCACGACGCTTTTCAGGCACGCGTGAGATAAAGCTTACAGCCTTTCTTCTGCTGCCAAAATCAGAATAAAATACATCAACAACATCTTTTGCGATGTCGTTTATGGCTCTATTTTCTGTTGTAATTTCTAATTCATTTGCAATACTTACAAGTTTTGCTTCTTCTTTAATAGAATAATGTTTTGTGTGCCCTTCAACAATGGCTTCAAATGCTTCTAATACATCACGCCCATGGTCGGAGTGCCCAGCAGATCCGCCAGCAACAAAGCGCCCAAAGTTACGTGCAACAATAACATCAGCATCAGCACCACACACTCCACGAGAAAGTTTTCCGCCTGGTGTTGCTTTTGAGCTAATACGGCAAGGACCCATAATACAGTTTTTACAAGTTGTGCCTTGTTCACAGAAAGTACAATGCGGAGTTTGCTGTGCAAGCCTGTCCCAAGCTGTTTCAACACCATCTTTTTGCGCTTTTATAATCATTTTTTGTGCATCTTCCCACATCGACATATCTTCAACGTTCAAAGTCTTTTTCTCCATCTTGTCCTCCGAAGTGCAAGTCCATTCACGTAGAATGGTTTTTGTAATAAATAATAGTCCAAATATTAAAACAAGTGTAAACAAAAAATGCATTTTTAAAATAGCATAAGCAGTAAAAAAGTCAATTTTCCCTATTTTATAGAACTTGTTTGACAAGAGAGAGAAAGTATTTTTCTTTGACATTGTGTAGAATAATGGCTATTGAATTGACTTTAGAAAATAGCTTAAATTTGAGGAAAGAATGAAAAGTTCTCTTTACTATATAATTGGTGCTTCAGGTTCAGGAAAAGACACACTCTTACAAGCGCTTGAAAGAAGATTTCAAAAGCCAGAATATGTCTTTATAAAGAGATATATAACACGTTTGCCTATGGCTTGTAAAAATGATTCAGGCGAAAATTCTTTGAATATTGATGAAAGTGCTAAAAAAGAAGGCTATCTTTATATTTCTAAAGAAGATTTTATAGCTAAAGAAAAATCAAATGCTTTTGCGATGACTTGGCGAAGTTATGACACTTATTATGGCATTCCATCAAGTATTGATAATGACCTAGAAGCAGGGAAGAAGATTTTTATAAATGGTTCTCGTGAATATTTACCAACAGCTTTAAAGCTTTATCCCAATTTGCAGATAGTTTTACTTGAAGCCGATGAGAAAACCCTTGAAAGACGATTGCTTGCAAGAGGCAGAGATAAAGGCGATGAACTAAAAAAGCGTATAAAAAATGCTAAAATGGAGATAGATTTTTTAGGTGAAAATTGTATACGTTTAAATAGTTCAGGCGAAATTGAAGATTTGCTTGAAGAATGCATTGAAAAACTTGCACTCAGCTAAAATTCTTTATTAAATGAAAAAGTGAAGATTTCTCTTCACTCTTCCAAATCTATTTTGTGTTTTTATGTGTTACTTTACAAACATAGCACGCATAGCATTCATTATTGCAATGATAGCAACACCAACATCAGCAAATACTGCAAACCAAATTGAGGTTATTCCAAAGAGCGCTAAAAGCATAATTGCCGCTTTTACTCCAAGGCAGAAAACGATGTTTTGAACAACAATCTGTCTTGTTTTCTTAGCAATTTTTACTGCTGTTGCAATTTTGGTTAAATCATCATTCATAATAACAATATCAGCCGCTTCAATGGCAGCATCTGAACCAACGCCACCCATTGCAAAGCCAATATCTGCACGCGTAAGCACAGGTGCATCGTTTATGCCATCACCAACAAAAGCAGTTTTTTCTGTTTCTTCATTTGAAGCAGCAAGAATTTTTTCTAATTCTGTTACTTTATCCTGTGGGAGAAGTTGTGAGCGAATGTCAGAAATTCCAACTTCTTTACCAACTTCATTTGCAATTTCTTTTGTATCGCCAGTGAGCATTGTAATTGAATTGATGCCAGCTTTCTTTAGTTCTGCAATAGCTTTTGCAGAACTTTCTTTAATTTCGTCAGCAATCAAAATATAGCCAAGATATTTATTGTCTTTAGCAATATGCACAACAGCTTGTGGAAAAACAGGCAAGTTTGAAATGCCAATTTCCTCTAAAAGCGAAGCATTGCCAACGTGTAAGATATAATTATCAGTTTTTGCAACAATTCCTTTTCCAGCTTTTTCTGCAAGTTGTGCATCAATAAGTTGACCATTAGGATTTCTTTCTTGATATTCAGCAATAATTGATTTTGCAATTGGATGCGTTGAATTTTTTTCAGCAATTGCAGCATAGTAGAGAAGTTCATCATTTGATAAATTTTCTTCACTATTTTTATCTGCATTAATTTCTAAAACTTTGAAGCTGCCCTTTGTGATTGTTCCTGTTTTATCAAAAACAATGTTTTTTACATGATAGAGCGATTCTAAATAGTTGCCACCTTTTACTAAAATACCATTTTTTGCAGCACCGCCAATTCCACCAAAAAAACTTATTGGAATAGAAAGCACTAAGGCGCAAGGGCAAGAAATAATAAGGAATGATAATGATTTATAAATCCATTCAGAAAAAGTTCCCATGCCTGCAAGTGGCGGAATAATTGCTATAAGAGTTGCCACTGCAACAACAGCAGGGGTGTAATATCTTGCAAATTTTGTGATGAATTTTTCACTTTTTGCCTTTTTTTCGCCAGCGTGTTGAACAAGATCTAAAATCTTTGCAACGGTTGATTCGCCATAAGTTTTATTAACTGTAACTTCAAGCAATCCATCTTTGTTTACAGAACCTGATAAAACTCTGTCGCCTTTTGTGGCTTTACGTGGAATAGATTCACCAGTTAAAGCAACAGTATCAATATATGATTCCCCATCAAGAACTTCGCCATCAAGAGGAATTTTTTCCCCAGGGCGAACAATGATAATATCCCCAACTTTTACTTGCTCAGGCGCAACAACTTGAACGCCTGAAAGAGTTTTCAAGTTAGCAGAATCAGGGCGAATATCCATTAAATCTTCAATATTTCTTTTTGAGCGAGCAACGGCGAGTTCTTGTAAAAATTCACCAGTGCCATAGAAAATTAAAACGGCAACACCTTCACTATATTCACCTAAAGCAAAAGCACCAATTGAGGCAATCGCCATAAGAAAGTTTTCATCAAAAACTTTACCGCGAAGAATATTTTTTGCAGCTAAGGTTAGAACATTATAACCAGCTAAAAAATAAGCAATATAATAGAAAAGTAGAGCGCTTGAACCAAATAAATCAGTTGAAACTAAAAGAATAAGCAAGATAAAAGCAGTGAATAATCTTGCAAAATAAAGCTTTTGATTACCGCTATCTTCATGATGATGGTGATCGTGTTCATCATCTTTATTTATGTGAGCATTTGTTTGAGGGCTATCTGTAGAACAGTTTCCACAGCCACAGCTTGGCATTTGAAATAAATCTTTTTTTGCTGCTGCTGAAGAAAGTTGATTAATTCCACACGCTTGGTTAGGTGTGTTTTGTGTACTAGACATGACAATGGTCTCCTTTAATATGTTCAATGCCTGTTTTTAGAATATTTAATATATGATGATCATCAAGTGAATAGATGACATTCTTGCCTTCTTTACGTGATTTTATAACTCTTGCAGATTTCAAGTCTTTCAATTGATGGCTTGCTGCTGAATTGCTGAGCCCCGCTGCTTCGGCTAAGGCTGAAGCACCACATTCACCTTTTGCAAGATGAACAAGAATTTTTAATCGTGTAACACAGCCAAAAAGACGATATATTTCTGAAAGTTTATCATAGTCATCATTCGTAAGTAAGTCTCTTGTATGCATATATAACCTTCTATCTATAAATTTATATTTCTATAGTTGAGCACTTGTTCAAATATAGGAGCGATAATTTGAAAAGTCAAGGAAATTTATAAAAGAAAAATAATTTTTTCAGATTTTTATCTCTTTGATATTGTTGTATAAAAAAGAACTAAAATAAAAAGTTCCCTCTATCACATTGTTTTTAGGCTATTGACGGATTAAGGATTTTTATATAGTTTCTATTCATAGAGTGCTGAAAAGCTTAATAGGGAATCTCGTGAAATTCGAGAGCGGACCCGCCGCCGTATACCGCATTATAAGTTCTTTTCAATTATATCCACTGAAGTTTGCTAGTCGGAAATTCTGGCTTCTACTTTGGGAAGGGTGAAAAGAATGCGGAAAGTCGGAAGACCTGCTTTACTTCTGTTAATAAACAGATTAACGACAACGGGCTTTTGTCGCTTAATTATCTAGAGGATAAATTCGGTTCCTCCGCCAAGCACCAGTTTGGCGGAGGACTTTTTTTTACTCTAAACTTGCCCATAAAATTATTGTAAGTTTTATATTTTTCAAATTCATTTTCTAGAGCTGAAGGCGAAAAATATAAAACGAAAACAAATACTGCGATTTTGGCTTTCACTGGTTTTTATCATTTTCTTTTTTAGGTTTGCAAGGTTTTTGGTGCCCTCAATCATCAAAATAGCAAATAAAAAAACTGAAATTGTTCAGTGAAGCAAGCAACTCTTACGGAAAGTTTATCTCTCCATTTTTTAGGAATAGTAAATTTTTCAATAAGAAACCTCATAAATAAGTAAGGGAAGGAGTGGTTACCTTCCCTTTCTTATTTTAAAAGTTTCAAATTTTTATCCTAAGCACGAATGTTGACAGGTCTAGTTCAATTTGCTAGTTCTTTTTCAAAGAAAATTACAAGTTTAAAATTTGATAAAATGAAAAGGAGAGAAAAAATGACAACAGTTTATAAGCTTTTTTCTCGTTTTCAAGAAGCTGAATTTATTTTTTTATCTTATGTGCAAAATAAACTTAGAAGAAAAAGCATTGATGCTATAATGCCATTTATTACTAAAATAGGTAATTTAGGCGCAATTTGGTTTGTGCTTGCTTTTATTTTGTTTTTAGGAACAAGTACACGTATTATAGGGCTTGTAATTGTGTTTGGCTTATTTAACCATGTGATTTTTTGTAATTATTTATTGAAAAATATTGTTGCACGTTCACGCCCATCTCTAAGTGTTAACGATAAAAAAAATACAGCTCTAAAAAAAGATTATTCATTCCCTTCAGGGCATGCTTGCTCATCGTTTATTGTTGTGACGATTTTATATTTATTTTCAAGCCCAATTTATTTTGTTGCCTTGCCACTTTCTTGCCTTATGGCAATTTCACGAATTTATTTAGGCGCTCATTATCCTAGCGATGTGATAGGCGGAATTATCATTGGCTCAGGAATTGGCTATCTAACATACCATCTTTCAATGGCAGTAATTTCATAAAATTTTGGCATAAAAAAAGGAGATCGAAATCTCCTTTTTCTTTTATTATCAATAGATAGATTAAATTTTTGCAGCAGTTCTTAAATCGTTAATCATATCTGTTCTTTCCCAAGTAAAGTCAGGAAGTTCACGTCCGAAGTGGCCGTAGCATGAAGTTTTAGAATAGATAGGACGTTTCAAATCTAATTTTTGTGTAATGAAGTAAGGGCGTAAGTCAAACACGTCACGAACTGCTTTTGTAAGAATTGAATCAGGAATTTCGCTTGTGCCTAAAGAAGAAACAAGCACTGAAACAGGTTGAGCAACACCGATACAGTATGCAATTTGCACTTCGCAACGTGGTGCAAGACCAGCTGCAACAACGTTTTTAGCAACGTAACGAGCCATGTAAGCAGCAGAGCGGTCAACTTTTGAAGGATCTTTACCTGAGAAAGCGCCACCGCCGTGGTTACCCATACCGCCGTAAGTATCGTTGATGATTTTACGGCCAGTTAAACCACAGTCACCCATAGGGCCACCAACAACGAAACGGCCTGTTGTATTGATGAAAACTTCACAATCTTTAGGGTCATAAAAACCAGTTGGTTCTAAAATTGGGCTAATAACTTCTTGTTTAATTCCTTCAACAAGATCTTCTTGAGAAACACTTGGTGCATGTTGTGAAGAAACAACTACGTTATTAATACGAATTGGTTTACCGTCTTGATATTCAAAAGAAACTTGAGTTTTGCCATCTGGACGTAAGAAGTTTAAAACGCCTTCTTTGCGAACACGAGCAAGCTGAAGTGAAAGTTGGTGCGCCCAGTAAATAGGAGCAGGCATTAAAGTATCAGTTTCATTTGAAGCAAAACCAAACATCATGCCTTGGTCGCCAGCGCCTTGATCTTCAGGTTTTGCACGGTCAACACCTTGTGCAATATCAGGTGATTGTTTATCAATTGAAGAAAGCACTGCGCATGTTTGCCAGTCAAAGCCCATATCTGAGCTATTGTAGCCAATATTTTTAATTGTTTCACGAACAACTTGTGCAAAATCAGCATAACCTTTAGTTGTGATTTCGCCAGCAATAACAGCCATACCTGTTGTTACTAAAGTTTCGCAAGCAACACGTGAATCAGGGTCTTGTGCTAAAAGAGTATCTAAAATAGCATCTGAAATTTGATCAGCTACTTTATCAGGGTGCCCTTCTGTTACTGATTCAGAAGTAAAAAAGTAATTTCCTTTGCTTGGTATCATAAAAAATTCCTCTATATAGTATAAATTTTAGTCTAAGTTTATGTAAAAACATATAAATTTCATTGGAATAATCATTGTATGACTATATCAAGTTTTAGTAATATGCTTTGTTGAAAATTAATATAGACGAAAAGAGAAAAAAAGTCTAGTCTATTTTTCAACATGGCTCAATTTGAAAAATAAAAGTAATATATTCTTATTTTATTTATAGATAGAGTTACATTTTGGAGGTTTGTTTTGAGAGAATTTCATCAAGGAAGTATTGATACTTTTTGTGCTGCGTATGCTGTTTTGAATGCACTACAGATAACGCATGGAATAAAAGCTTTGGAAGCGCGCGTGCTTTTTAATGAGCTTTTACTCACGCTTGCGCAAGATACGATGATTTTTACAAAAGTTCTTACATTAAAAACAAATTATGTAGCAATGACAGAGTTTTTCTTAGAACATGCAGCGAAAAAATATCCCATAAAAGTTACAAAACCCTTTAAAATTTCAGATAAAGTTAATGCTGAGATGTTTTGGGAAACTCTTTCGCAAAATCTTGACCCTGATAACAATAAAACTGCAATATTTCAATTTGAAAAACGCATTTCAACTATAAATGAACCTATTTTTGCCCACTGGACAACCACTTGGGCTGTTGAAGATAAGGAACTACACCTCTTTGATTGTAGCCCAGAACGTAATGCAATTAAGCGTCTTCATAAAAATAATGTGCATTTTGAATTACTTCCACGCAATTCAGAACAAGTTTCTGGAGAATATTTTTGTATTAATGCGCATACGCTCAGTCTTATTGAGGCCGTATAGTCTAAAAATGTGGAATGGATTAGAATCAAATAAATATAAAAAAATAATAAAAATTATATGGAAAAGCTGACTGGTAAAAATTCAGCTTTTTTTATTTAAATAATGCCAAAAAAATAGGCGTATTTGAAAATTTAATAAAAAAAGTGGAAGCCAAAAAAACTTCCACTCAAAAGAACCATATAAAAAGAATATAATTACTTTACGCTTTCTTTTAATGCTTTACCAGGGGTAAATTTAACAACTTTAGTTGCTGGGATTTGGATTGCTTCTTTAGTGCGTGGGTTGCAACCTTTACGTGCTGCACGTTGAGAAACTTTGAAGCTACCAAAACCTGTAAGAGTGATAGAATCACCTTTTGCAAGGCATGATGTAATTGCTTCGATAGTAGCGTTTAATACTTCTTCAGTTTTAGTTTTGCTAGGAAGTTCAGCTTTTTTTTGAATAGCGTCAATTAATTCAGCTTTAGTCATAAGAAAATTCTCCTTGAATCTTTATAAAAAATATAAATAGAATTTATACTTCAATATTCCAAATGTCAAGCAAGAATAAGTAATAATCGCAAATATTTAGTTTTTCAATAATTTGAGCGATAAAAAACATAGATATATCAGCATGTTATAAGTCTGTTGTTTTTTGCCTTTCAATCCACTCTCTAGAAGTGGCTTTATTACTAACTTATAGCAGATATTAATCAATGCTTGACAGTTTTACGAAATAAAGCAAAAATACACCAACTACTATATATAGTAAAAGTGTAAGGAGTAACTGTTTATGATGTTTCAGCCTGATTTAGAAACCCTTCCAAGAGAAGAATTAGAGAAATTACAACTTGGACGCATTAAAAACCTTGTTGCAAGAGTTTATGCTAACGTTCCTTTTTATCGTAAGAAATTTGATGAAATTGGTTTAAAGCCAGAACATATTAAATCTCTCAATGATGTAAAACTTCTTCCTTTTACAGAAAAGCAAGATTTACGTAATAACTATCCTTTTGGAATGTTTGCAGTTCCTCGTGAGCATATTGTTCGTCTTCACTCTTCAAGTGGCACAACAGGTAAAGCAACAGTTGTTGGCTATACAAAACGTGATTTAGATAATTGGGCGGATATGGTTGCTCGTTGCCTTGCTATGGCAGGTATCACTCAAGATGATGTTCTTCATAACTCTTATGGTTATGGTTTATTTACTGGTGGTTTAGGTTTGCATGATGGTTGTGAGCGCCTTGGTGCGACAGTAATTCCAATGTCTGGCGGTGCTACAAAGCGTCAAATTCAAGTGTTGAAAGATTTTGGTTCAACTGCAATTTGCTGTACACCATCTTATGGGCAATATCTTTATGAAGCAATGCAAGATGCTGGCCTTACAAGAGAAGATTTCAAATTACGCGTAGGTGTTTTTGGTGCAGAACCTTGGACAGAAGCTATGCGTCGTGATATGGAAGGAAAGCTTGGCATAAAAGCTATGGATATTTATGGTCTTTCAGAAATTATGGGTCCTGGTGTTGCAATGGAATGCCATGATGCACAAGACGGTATGCACGTAATGGAAGATCATTTCTATATTGAAATTATTGATCCTATCACTGGTGAAGTATTACCACATGGTGAAGTGGGCGAACTTGTTATTACAACAATCACAAAAGAAGGTATTCCGCTTATTCGTTACCGCACACGTGACTTAACCGTTATCGACGATACTCCATGTAAATGTAGCCGTACTTTCCACAAAGTAAAACGCTTCCAAGGCAGAAGTGATGATATGCTTATTATTCGTGGTGTGAACGTTTACCCACAACAAATTGAATCAATTCTTCTTGAAGCAGAAGGCACAAGCGCTAACTATCAAATTATTGTTAGCCGTGAAGGCACAATGGATAATATTGAGGTGCAAGTTGAAGTGGATGAAGCTAACTTCTCTGATGAAGTTCGTAAACTTCAAAAAATTGAAAGTAATATCCAAAAAACAATTAAAGAATTCCTTGGCGTTACTGCTAAAGTTCGCCTTGTTGATCCAAGAACAATTACTCGTTCAGAAGGAAAAGCTGTGCGCGTTATTGATAATCGTCCAAAAGGCGAATAGTTTTACAAAAAATAGAATAATAAAGGCTATGTTTTAAAACTTTATTTAAGACATAGCCTAGAAAATTTAATATAAAACAGGAAATTATCATGGATTTTTCAACATATAGAGCCAATATGCAATATCACTGCCTTGGTTGTGATTCTTATTTTTCAATCGACGAACTTCTTTATACTTGCCCAAAATGTAATTCAGTATTTTTATTAGAAAATATGGATTTTGATAAGTTGAAAGAAAAGACTGGCGAAGAATGGCGAAAAATCTTTGATGAACGTAGACTTTCAAATACAAAAGCATATCGTGGTATTTTTAGGTTTTATGAATTAATGGCACCTGTTTTAGAAGCGGAAGATATAGTCTATCTTGGTGAAGGGCATACGCCAATCGTGGATGCTGCTGATCATGTGTGCAAAGAATTAGGCGTAAATTTTGCTATCAAAAATGATGGGCAAAATCCATCTGCTTCTTTTAAAGATAGAGGAATGGCAGGCGCATATTCTTATTTGAAATCTCTTGTAAGAAAGCATGATTGGAAAGAAGTATTGACTATTTGTGCTTCAACAGGTGATACCTCTGCTGCTGCGGCTTTATATGGCTCATACGTTGGCGAACCAATTCGCACTGTTGTTTTATTGCCGCATGGTAAAGTTACTCCGCAACAATTAGCTCAACCCTTAGGAAGTGGCGCAACAGTGCTTGAAGTTCCTGGTGTGTTTGACGATTGTATGAAAATTGTTGAAAATTTAGCAGAAAATTACAGAGTAGCTCTTCTCAATTCTAAAAACTCTTGGCGTATTTTAGGGCAAGAATCCTATGCTTATGAAGTTGCGCAATGGTATAATTGGGATTTATCTGATAAATGCTTGTTTGTGCCTATCGGTAATGCTGGAAATATTACAGCAATTATGTCTGGCTTCTTAAAAATGTTTGAGCTTGGAATTATTGAACAATTACCTCGCATTTTCGGTGTTCAATCATGCCACGCTAACCCTGTTTATAAATATTATCGTGATACTTCAAAGCCTTATCAACCAGTTGAAGTAAAGCCAAGTGTTGCACAAGCAGCAATGATTGGTAACCCTGTTTCTTTCCCTCGTGTGAAATTCCTTGTGGAAAAATATACTGCTTTAGCGGGCGAAAATGCATTCAATGTTGTGCAAGTGTGCGAACAAGAAATTATGGATTGCATGCTGTTAGCAAACAGAGCAGGGCATATTGTATGCACACAAGGTGGCGAAAGCTTAGCTGGTTTATTAAAAGCAAAAGAACTTGGATTGATTGCAGAAAATGAATTTGCTGTGCTTGATTCAACAGCGCATGCAATTAAGTTTTCAGGCTTCCAAGATATGTATCTCCAAAACGATTTCCCAGCTGAATATGGTGTTACACCAAAAGCAGAGCTTGCAAATCTGCCACAATTACTGATTTCAGAAGAGAAGAAAAATTCATTATCGAGTGAAGAATATACGCAAGAAGCTGCAAATGCTATTGCTGATAAATTGAAGCTTAATAAAAAATAATTGATACTGTTTAGCTTTTGAAAAAGCTTTGCATGTCGTGGTTACAAAATACTTAAATAAGGTAAGATATTAATATGAAAAGAAAAATCATAGAACCAGTTGCTCCAACAAATATGGAAATTATCCTTACTTATGTATGCCCTGATTGCTATACACAAACCCCTGTTGTTGCGCCAATTCACCCAGCTAAAATTCGTTGTTCTAATCCACAATGTAAATTAGAATTTCCTATTTTACCTGTTGATCCAACAACTTTGCAATATTTAAAACTTATCTTTGCTGATGGCGCTGCAATGGTAAACCCTGATTTTGTTTAGAAGCAAAACAAAAGCTAAATCTTTGAAGGAAAATTGAAGGAAATCTATTTAGTGTTAGAAATTCATAGAATAAAAAGTGATAAAGATATTTATTTTGCAAAGGCATGGAAGCTCTACCTTGATGCTTTTCCAGAAATAGAGCGCAGAAGCTTGCAAGATCATCTAGATGCTTTAGATGATGAATCTTTTTGTTGCACATGTTATATTGAAAATAATGAAGTGCAAGCAATTTTATTTTATTGGGATTTACCTACATTTGCTTTTATTGAATTTTTTGCCATTGATGAAAATCAACGTGGCAAAGGTTTAGGAAGTAAAATTTTACAAGATTTTTCTTCGAAGATTGAAAAAAGATTTGTTTTAGAAATAGAAGAAATTATTGATGATAATACTGAAAGAAGATGGCAATTTTATAAAAAATTAGGTTTTTGTAAAAATGCTGGCATTTATCATCATCCACCTTATCAAGCAGGTTTTTCTTCATTTCCACTTATTATATTGTCATACCTCACACCATTAAGTGAAGAAGAATATAATTTATTTATTAACGTAGAAAAGAAAAAACAACTTGTTTACACCTTTACAAAAGGTGAATAAGGACTTATTTTTATTTGTAGATTTTTACATTTTATTTTGTTAATTCCGCTAAATATCAAAAATGTATAAATCTATTTGATTTAATTTTTATGGATTTTAAGGATATATATGGAAAATTATTTAACCATTACCCCTTTAGGGGGATTGGGTGAAATTGGCTTAAATTGCCAACTTTGGGAAACACCAAAGGGAATAGTAATGCTTGATTGCGGGCTTATGTTCCCTGATGATTTTCACCTCGGTATTGATGTTGTTATTCCTCGTTTTGACTCGATTTTAGAAAGAAAAGATGAACTTCTTGCACTTGTTATTACGCATGGGCATGAAGATCATATTGGCGCTTTGCCATGGCTTGTGCCACATTTCAAACAGTTGAAAATCTATTCTTCACCGCTAACTTTAGCGCTTATTGAGCATAAATTAACTGAAAGAGAATTGATTGATAGGGTAGAACTACACCCTGTGCAACCTTATGAACAAAGAAGAATTGGTGATTTAAATTTCACTTTCTTCCCTATTTGCCATTCAATTCCGCAAGCTTATTCACTTGGTGTTGAAACTCCTGTGGGTAAAGTTTTCCATACAGGAGATTTCAAGCTTGATTCACAATCTGCGCATGGCGAATATGTGAGCTTTTCTGAATTAGCACGTTTTGCTGATAATGATTTGCGTCTTCTTCTTTCTGATTCTACAAATATTGAAAGTGAAGGCTATTCACGCCCAGAAAGAGAAGTGCGTGAAGGTTTTCATAAATTATTTGAAAAAGCAGAAGGCCGTATAGTTGTTAGTCTTTTCTCAAGTAATATTGATAGAATACGCACTGTTTTTGAAATGGCAAAACTGTATAATAAATCAGTTGTTGTAAGTGGAAGAAGCCTCAATGTAAACATTGAAAAGGCATGCCAGCTTGGGCTTTTAGAATTGCCTGATAATATTTATTATGATTATGAAATGATTCCAAATCTTTCGCCTGAAAGAACAGTTATTTTAGCAACAGGCTCACAAGGCGAACCACTTTCAGCGCTTACTCGTATTGCGCACGGCTATCACAAGCAAATTTCTTTACAAGCAAATGATTGTGTTGTGATGTCGTCACGTGTAATTCCTGGTAATGCAAAAGCTGTTGCAAGGCTTATCAACCAAATTTATAAACTTGGTGCACGAGTGTATACAAATGGCGAATACTGTGTGCACGCAACAGGTCACGCTTATAAAGGCGAATTGAAAGCATTGCTTGAAGTTATGAAGCCAGAATACTTTATTCCTGTGCATGGTGAGTATAGGCATTTAGTTCAACATGCTGATTTAGCACGTGAAACAGGTGTTGATAAAGATAAAATCGTTCTTTTAGAAGATGGTTCACCGCTCACTTTACTTGAAGAAGGGCATAAGCTTGAACCAAAACTTCTTGCTGAATCTGTGCTCGTTGACGGTAAAGGTGTTGGCGATGTTGGCAGATTAATCCTTAAGGAAAGAAAAATCCTTGGTGGCGAAGGCATGGTTATTGTTGTGCTTGTTATGTCACGTGATACGGGCGAAGTTTTGCACGGGCCTGAAATCTTCTCACGTGGATTTGTTTTTGAACAGCGCTATGACCATATCTTAGAAGATTCAAAATGCTTGGTGCTCGATATTTTAGAAGGCACTACAAATTATAGTGAAGCTAAATTAGAAGAAAAAATTAGGTTAGCTCTTAGAGGCTTCTTTAGAGAAGTTCTTTCTCGTGATCCAATTATTGTTTCTGTTATTTCAGTAGTATAGAGAGGTTGTATGAATAATTTTCTAAAATCTTTGTCTTTTTGTGCGTGTTTTTTTGCTTTTGCAACATCTGTGCAAGCAAAAGAAATTGTGGATATGCGTGGTAAAACAGTTATCGTGCCTGACACAATTGAAAAAATTGCTACTTTAGATGATGGCTTTGTGGAAAATATTCTTACACATCTTGGCGAAATTGATAAAGTTGATGTTATTGGCTCGTGGAGCATGAAAAGAGATTATTCTTACACATTCCCAACAACGAATGGAGAAGATTATACCCTCAAGGGTTTGAATACTATGTATTATCTTTTTCCGCACCTCAATGATTTAACTTGCGTAAATTCTCCACAAGGTAATGTAATTAATTATGAAGCCTTAGCAGCGGCTGAGCCTGATGTTGTTATTATGCGCCTTGGCGATTGCACTGTGCGTGCTGATAATATTGATGCTTCAAATAAAACTATTGAGAAAATTGAATCGCTTGGAATACCTCTAGTTGTTTTATATACACCGCAATTTGATGAAGAATATAATCTTTCAAGTATGCATAAAGAAGCAGAAGTTATAGCTTCAGTTTTTGGTGAAGAAGAAGTAAAAAAAGCAGATGAACTAATGAATTATGTTTCTTCTGTAGAAAATATGATTCGTGAACGCGTGAAAACTGTTCCCGATGATGAAAAGAAAACTGTTCTCTATTTTGGGCTAAATCCTGCGGTTCGTGAGCAGGGCGGTGCTGGAAACGTGCATGGCGTAAATACGCCACAATCTTTTATGATTGAGCAAGTTATCAATGCGGAAAATGCTTATCGTGGTATGGGCACAAATGTTCCTGTAAATATTGAGCAAATTTATAATTTTGATGCTGATGTTATTTTGTTACCAACTATGAATGGCTATCACCCAGCAGAAGAACTTTATTCAGCGCCTTACTATTCACTTCTTAGTGATGTGCGTGCTGTAAAAGAAAAAAATGTTTATTCACTTCCATGGACGCCAATGAATTGTGCGCCTCGCCTTGAATATCCGCTTGAACTACTTATTATGGCAAAAGCAGTTTACCCTGAAAAGTTTGAAGATATAATTTTTAGCGATTTTGCTTTAGACTTCTATAAAAAACTTTATTTTGTTGATGATGAAAAAGCTAAGGGCTTACTTTCTACACAAATTCTTGATTGGACGAGTGAACAGAATTGGTAAGAAATAATTAAAATTTGTATAATTTTATAAATATCTAAATATTACAGATAGTTATAGAAAAATATCAAGTGTTGACGTATTGATTAAGAAAATGTATACTGTGCTTTGCGAAAAAATATAAAAGGTTTGCAAATTGATTTTTTCGTGAGAATTTATTCGATTCTTAATCAATATTTTTTTGTGAAAAACTACTGTAAACACGGAGCTAGGAAATGGCAAATTACACTTTGTTTGGTGCCCAATGGGGTGATGAAGGAAAAGGAAAGATTGTTGATTTACTTTCAGCAGAACTTGATTATGTTGCACGCTATCAAGGCGGAAACAATGCTGGTCATACAGTTATAGTTGGCGAAGAAAAACACGTTCTGCACGTTATTCCATCAGGTATTCTCCATGCTAATACAAAATGTGTTATCGGGAATGGCGTTGTGCTTGACCCAGCAGTATTTTTACAAGAAATTGATGCCCTTAATAAACGTGGCATTGATGTAAGTCCTGAAAGAATTCGCATTTCACATGGTGCGCACCTTATTATGGAATACCACAAAGTGCTTGATGCTGCACGTGAAGGCCGCTCTGCTGAAAATAAAATTGGCACAACAGGTAAAGGCATTGGCCCTTGTTATGAAGATAAAAAAGCTCGCGTTGGTATTAGAGCCGGCGATCTTTTAGAATTAAATATCGTTCAAAGAAAAATTGAAGCTGCTTTGCGTGAAAAGAATGTTCTTTTCCAAAGCCTTTATGATATTCCAGCTGTTGATGGCGATCAAGTTTTTGCTGATTTAGCAAAAATTGCTCCAAGCCTCTTGCCATATCTTGATGATACAACAAGCGTATTGCGTGAAGCTATTGATGCTGGTAAATCTGTGTTGTTTGAAGGTGCACAAGGCGTTATGCTTGATATCGATCATGGCACATACCCATTTGTTACTTCATCAAACACAATTTCTGATAATGCTGCAGTTGGAACAGGTATTCCGAATGCGCTTATCGATACACGCCTTGCAGTTGTGAAAGCTTACTCAACTCGTGTTGGTTCAGGCCCATTCCCAACTGAATTAGATGGCCCTGTTGGTATTCACTTACAAAAAGTTGGCCATGAATTTGGCGCAACAACTGGCCGTATCCGCCGTTGTGGTTGGTTAGATGCTGTTGTGTTACGTGAATCAGCTCGTTTGAATGCACCAACTGATATTGCGCTCACAAAACTTGATGTTCTTACTGGTTTAGAAGAAATTAATATTTGTATAGCTTACCAATACCAAGGCAAAACTTGGAACTATCCACCGCAAACACCGAATGCAATGGCAAGATCTGTGCCTGTTTATGAAACTCACCCTGGTTGGACGGAAGATATTTCAAAGTGCCAAAGCTATGATGAACTTCCTGAAAATGCACGCAAATATATCGAAAGAATTGCAGAGCTTACAGGTTCAAAAATTTCTTTAGTTTCTGTTGGTCCTGATAGAGATCAAACAATCTTTGTAAATTAATTTTTTGAATATGGGAGAATGTGAAAGCTTTCTCCCATATTTTCACTTTAAACAATATTATAAAAAATTATGTCATCATTAAAAGTATCATTAATTGGTCGTCCAAACGTTGGAAAGTCAACACTCTTTAACCGTCTTATTCGTTCAAATAGAGCGATTACTCACGATATGCCTGGTGTAACTCGTGATAGAATGGAAGGGGTTGTTCGCTCAAAAACTGAACCATCTTTCACGCTTATTGACACAGGCGGTGTAACCCTTACTGAAAATGCGCAAGTGGCTGATGGCCCAGCGCAACTTCGTGGTTTTGAAAAAGCAATTTTGGCTCAAGCGCAGGCTTCAGTTGAAGAATCTGCTGTGTTAGTTTTTGTTGTGGATGGTAAAGAAGGTCTTACTCCTTTTGATGAACACCTTGCAACATGGATACGCAAACAAAACAAACCTTGCATTCTTGTTGTAAATAAGGTTGATGGCATTGAAAAAGAAGATATTCTTTCTGCTGATTTCCACAAACTTGGTTTCCCAATTATTGCAGTTTCTGCAGAACATGGGCACAATGTGCGTGTGTTAGAAGATGATATTCACATCATTTTAGGCGGCGTTCGTGCTGATGAAGAAGCTGAAAATGCAGAAGAAGATCAGCTAGCTAGAGATTTGAAAATCTGTTTTATCGGTAAACCGAATGCAGGTAAATCATCACTAGTTAATGCTATGCTAAAATCAGAACGTATGATTGTTTCTGATATGGCGGGCACAACAAGAGATAGTGTTGATATTTATTTTGAACATCAAGGCAAAAAATATATATTTGTTGATACAGCTGGTATCAGAAAACCAGCAAAAATTGTTGATTCGCTTGAAAAATATAGCGTAAACTCTTCAATTAAAAGTACAACTAAAGCAGATGTTAGCCTTATGGTTATTGATGCAACTGAAGGGCTTACAGCGCAAGATAAACGCCTTATCGACTTGCTTGATGAACGTAAAACACCTTTCATGGTAATTATCAATAAATTTGATTTAATTCCTTTGAAGGCAAAAAAAGCATTAAAACAAGAGTTTACAGAGGCTTTGAAAATGTGTTCGCATGTGCCAGTTATCTTTACCTCAGCTTTGAAAAAAGAAGGGCTAAGACAAATTTTACCTATTGCGCATCAAATTTTTGAAGAATGCCATGTACGTATAGGAACGGGTATTCTCAATAGGTCATTAGAAGAAGTTCTCACAAAACACCAACCACCAGTTGTAAAACGTGTGAGAGGTAAATTCTTCTATATGACACAAGCAGAAAGTGCACCGCCAACATTTGTTTTCTTTGTGAATGATGCTGATAGAATTACAACGCCTTATAGACGTTATCTTGAAAAAGCATTGCGTAGATTATTCAAAATTCAACATGCTCCAATGCGTATGAATTTTAGATCATCACACAAGAAAAAAAGTGAAAAAAAATAAATCAGTGTAATATTGATATTATGGAATAGAATTTGCATTAATAAATTTACCTGTTTACGATTTTTTGACACCTAGGTAATTTTTTCCTTAAAAATGCGAGTTCGATATGAAAAATAATACATTTACATCTCCACTTAAAACAATGGTAAAGAAAACTCTTTTCTTACTTTTTGTTTTTGCGTGCATAACTCTAGCTTTTTTATCAAGTGTTTTCACGGTTTCTGCCTTTTCGGCAACTCCACAAAGTGAATATGATTCATATAAAATTGAACTCATGCGCTTGCAAGCAGATGCAAAAAAATCTCAGCTACGTCATTATTGGTTAGACATAGCTGAAGATTTTTATTCACTGTATGAAGATAATCCGAAGTGGGTGAATAGGCCTGCTGCTTTATTTAGAGCTGCAGAATCATATGACGAACTTGCAAAACGTTCTTACGCAGATAAAGATAGAAAACAAGCACTTAAACTTTACGATAAAGTTATTAAAGAATTTCCACATTCTGTTTTAGCTGATGATGCATTGTATAATAGTGCGCTTGTTTATAGCCAGCAATTGCGTGATAGTGATGAAGCTGAGAAAAGACTGAAAAAAATTCTTAGTCACTATAAAAAAGCTGATCATGCAGATAAAGCAAAAGCTTATCTTACAAATATGGATGATACGCTTACAGCATCGCTTGATTTAAATTTAGATACATTATCACCTTCATCATATAGTACTGAAAATACAGTCTTATATAAAGGTTTAACAGCTTCAAATAAGAATGATTTTATTCAAATTAAAGTTGAATTAGATGCCTCAAAGGCAAAGCATAATATTGTAACTTGGTCGCTCGATTTTTTACCAGCGCAAAAAGAAACAAAATCACCAGCTCGTCTTATTCTTACTTTAAATCACACAAGAACAGAGCCTGAAATTCGCCCTGGATATAAATTTAAATCAATGGGAATTTTCTCTCGATTTGTTGTTGATTATTCAAAACGTAATGCAACTGTAATTATGTTAGATTTCAAAGAATTATCAGCTTATTATGCTTATTACGATAAAGAAAAATCTACAATCATTATTGAAACAACAAACAAGAAAAATGTGTTATCAAAAGGTGTGAAAACCGAAAAAGTAAAATATACTGAAAGAATTCCATCTGATTTACTACCTCGCGATTTTGCCTTGCAAATGGGCTTGAAAGTTCGCACAATCGTTATAGATGCAGGGCATGGGGGAAAAGATCCTGGTGCAATTCATAATGGTATTACAGAAAAAGAATTAACTCTTTCTTTTGCTAAGCAACTAGGTGCAAAGTTGAAATCTCTTGGCTATAAAGTGGAATATACTAGAACAGCAGATAAATTCCTTACTTTGAAAGAACGTACTAAACTTGCAGAAGAAAAAGATGGCGATTTGTTTATTTCAGTCCATGCAAATGCAGCAGAAAGCTCAAAACTTGCTGGCTTAGAAACATATTATCTTGATTATACAAGATCGCCTGAAACTCAACACATTGTTGATAGAGAAAATGCTGGTGAAACATATTTAGGTAATATGGGAAATATCGTTGATGATTTAGTGCATAGCGCATTAATGTATGAATCTCAAAGACTTGCAGCGAAAGTGCATACTACAATGTATGGCCTTGTAAGCCGTAAAGGTTTTAATTCTACAAACGGTGGCACGAAAGGTTCTTTATTTACTGTTTTACAAACTGCAACAATGCCGAGTATACTTCTTGAAGTAGGTTATGTAAGTAATAACCTTGATGCGAAAAATCTTAGAAATAAAAAGTTTGTAACCACGCTTGTTGAGGGTGTTGCAAACGGTGTTGATCAATACGCAAAAGAATTGAATTTAGTGAGTAAGAAATGAGTATAGTTTTACCGAATAGCCCAAAAGTTCTTATAGCAATTGACTTTGAAACTGCAGACTATAAGCCAGATTCAGCTTGTGAAATAGGTATGGTACGCATTCAAGAAGTAAATGGCGAATATAAAATTGTTGATACTTTTGAGGCTTATATTAAACCGCCACGTGAGAAATTTGTGTTTAGCTATATTCACGGTATTACATGGGAAAAAGTGCAATTTGAAGAGATTTTTGCTACTGTTTGGCAAAGCGCAGAAAGCTTTTTGAAAGATGTTGATGGCTATATTGCACACAATGCTTCTTTTGATAGAAAAGTGCTTACTGAGTGTTGTATTCAACATGGTTTGCCAATTCCAACGCAGAAGTTTTATTGCACACTAAAAGCAAGCAGAAAATTTTTGAAGTTGAAATCACATGCATTAAATGCTGTTTCAGAACATTTTGCAATTCCACTCACGCATCACCAAGCACTGGCTGATGCAAATGCTTCTGGGCAAATTTTCATTAATTTACATAATTTGGGGTATAATGTTTTTGAGTGTAAATGCTAAAAGTATAATAACCTCGAATAATAAGGCGTTGATAATTTCAATGCCTTTTTTATTTTAAGTTCATCACTTATTCTGATTGAAGTTTCACTTTTTCTGTTCTATTCTTTTGCATAATATTTTAAAAATGGGAAGAATATGTACGAATTAGTTCAATTGGCCGAGCGCACTTTTATTATAGATAATCCAGTAAAAGTAGGGCTCTATCTACTTGATAATAATGAAGTTTGCCTTATAGATAGTGGTTTGGATAAAGAAGTTGGTAGAAAGATTAAAAAAATTCTTGATGCGCAAAATTGGTCATTGAAAACGATTTATAATACGCATTCTCATGGTGACCATGTTGGTGGAAATAATTTTTTGCAAGCTGAAACGAATTGTAAAATTTACGCCCCAAGCGTCGAATGCGCCTTTGTAAATAATCCAATTCTTGAACCTTCTTTCTTATTTGGGGCTTTTCCTTTTGAGGAACTCAAAAATAAATTTCTTTATGCACAAAAAAGCATTGCAGAAGAACTTGATATTGAAAATCTTCCTCATGGTTTAGAAGCATTTCCATTAGGCGGGCATTTTTATAATATGCATGGCTTTAGAACTTCTGATGATATTGTTTTTCTAGCTGATGCGCTTATGAGCAATGAAACCATTGAAAAATATAAAATGGGTTTTATTTATGATGTGGAAAGTTATTTTGAAACATTAGAAAAACTTGAAAATATGCATGCAAAACTTTTTGTGCCTGCCCATGCAAAGATTTCTGAAAATATAGTGGACTTAGTTCAACACAATAGAGCATGTGCGCTTGATATGATTGAGCAAATTAAAAAAAATTGCACTATCGCTACAAATTATGAGCATATAGTGCAAAAATTGTTTTATCATTATAATGTGAAGATGGATCTCAATCAATATATGCTTGTTGCAAGCTGTGTAAGATCCATTCTTTCATGGTTAAAATCAAAAAAAGAAGTTGAGATTATTATTGATGATAATCTGCTTTTATGGAAAAAATGCTAGCAACATTTATCATAGAAAATATCAAAAGGGAAATCTTCAGCCTTTGGACGACTTTTATAATAATCTAAAGGATTTTTAATATGCTTTTTCCATTCAGGTTCTTCTTCTGAATTTATTTCTTCTTGATTGTGATGTGGCTTAGGCTCGCCTGTTTTTGAAGCGCAGGCTGTCAAAGCAAAAGCCATAAGCAATACAAGTAACATGCAGAGATTTTTTATAATTTTTTGCATAGTAAACCTCACCTATGAAGTCTTCTCTATTAGACTAAGAATATGTTCTGAGCTAAGATTATATTTTTCTTTGAGAATTTCAGTTTTACCATGTTCGATAAATGCATCAGGAAGCGCAACTCTTTCAATATGGAGATGATTAATTTGGTGAGTATCGCTGTAATATTCAACAATAGCGGAAGAAAAACCACCAACTTGAGTATTTTCTTCAATAATTATAAGTCTTTCAAAATTGTTTGCAATTTCATCAAGTTGCTTTGTTGGTAATGGTTTTACCCAGCGTGCATTGAAAATAGGAATAATTTCTTCATCATTTGCATAATGCTTACTTGAAGCAATAAGGCCAAGTGGCATGCCTGTTCCAATTGCAATAATACAAACTTTATTTTTATTTTTAATTGGGCTTGCACTTGCTTTAGGAAGACTATTTGCTACAGAAATTTCATCAGGATAAAGGAATTCACCCACACCAGCATCAAAAATTTCATAATCAGAATTTTGCGTAAATGGCATTCTATTTTTTCCACGAGGATATCTCAAGGCAACAGGCGCATTCAAATGAAGAGCTGATGCTAAACAGGAAAGAATTTCTTGCGGGTCAGCAGGAACAATAATGTGCATATTTGGAATGCTTCTAAGGAAAGTAAGGTCAAACACACCATGATGAGTTGGCCCGTCTTCTCCAACAAGGCCTGCTCTATCTAAGCAGAAAACCACAGGAAGATTTTGCAAACAAACATCGTGGATAATTTGATCGTAAGCACGCTGTAAAAATGTTGAATATATAGCAATAATTGGCTTATAGCCATCACTTGCCAAGCCCGCAGCAAAGGTAATTGCATGCTGTTCGCAAATACCTACATCAATGAAGCGTTCAGGGTAATTTTGTGCAAATTCACTAAGCCCGGTGCCGTCCATCATCGCTGCTGTAATAGTAACAATTTTATCATCTTTTGGCGCTAACACAGAAAGAGCGTGTGAAAAGCCTTGCGTTGCAGAATAGTAAACTTCTCTTTCATAGCTTGGCGGAGTAAGGCCTGATTCTGGTTCAAAGGCAGAAACAGCATGGAAAGAAGAAGGTTTCATTTCAGCCGGTGCATAACCCTTACCTTTTGTTGTTTTTATGTGAAGTAAAACAGGTTGATTGAGCATTTGCGCAGAAGTTGCTTTTTGTAAATGTAGGGTAAGCTGTTCAATATTGTGCCCATCAACTGGGCCGATATAGTTGAAGTCAAAAGCTTCAAATAATGAACCTGGTGTAAAGAAAACTTTAAAGGACTGTTCACCTTTTTTGAAAAATTTTAATAATCTTTTGCCAAATTTAGGGTAAGCATAACAAAAATCGCGAATTTTCTTTTTGATTTGTAATACCCAATTATTTGAAAGGTTTGATGATATAAATTGTGATAAAGCCCCAACGTTTGGCGCAATTGACATGTTATTATCGTTCAAAATAACAATCATTTGCTTTTTCAATTCGCCAGCATGATTGAGCGCTTCATAAGCCATTCCACCTGTCAAAGCACCATCACCAATAACAGCTATAACATGATTATTTTCATGTTTTAAATCACGTGCATAGGCTTTACCAAGAGCCGCAGAAATTGAAGTTGAAGCATGGCCAGCAATGAAATGATCATAAGGGCTTTCACTTGGTTTGCTAAAACCTGAAAGACCTTGATAAGTGCGTAATGTATGGAAATTTTCTCTTCTGTCTGTAAGAATTTTCCATGCGTAGGATTGATGGCCAACATCCCAAATTACTTGATCTTTTAATGGATCAAAAATAGAAAGAAGAGCAATAGTTAAATCAACTGTGCCAAGGCTTGGCGCAAGATGCCCACCTGTTTTTGAACAGGTTTGAATAATTTTTTCTCTCACTTCTTTTGCAAGCTGTTCTTTTTGTTCAGTAGAGAAATTATGTATAGCTTGAGGAAATTGAGAATTTTCTAATAATTTAGTCATATTCTTCTCTTATTTCGTTCTTTTAGTAAGTGATTGTAAAAGTTTACTAAGTGTTTCAATTGCTAGTTTGTCAGCAGCATTTTCTTCTTGCCATTTAGAAAGAATTTTTTCTGCTTTTTCTATATAATTGATTGCTTCTTGCCTTGCATTTTCTAAACCAAGAAGACTTACCCATGTTGTTTTTTCAGCAAGTAAATCAGAACCTTGAGGTTTACCCATGATTTTTGCATCGCCAACAACATCAAGAATGTCATCGGTGATTTGGAAGGCAATGCCAAAATTTATAGCAAAGGTTTTGCAATCGTCAAAAAAATCAGCATCAGTTCCATATAATAAAGCAGGAATAGCGCATGAGGCGAGTAATAAATCACCAGTTTTTCTTGCATTCATCTCTTGTAAAGATACTATATCATTTTTATCTATACTTTGGGAAGATTTTTTTTCCATTGCTAAATCAAGGATTTGCCCAGCAATCATTCCTTTTGAGCCAGTGCAAATACTGAGAAATTGCAAAGCCTTGATAATGTTTTGAGCTGGAAAATTTGCTTGTGTAAAAATATTGAATGCGTCAGTAAGAAGAGCATCGCCAGTAAGAATTGCGGTTGCTTCATCATAAGCTTTGTGGCAAGTAGGTTTGCCACGGCGCAAATCGTCGTCATCCATAGCTGGTAAATCGTCATGAATAAGTGAATAAGTATGAATCATTTCAATTGCAGAAGCGCTTGGAAGAACATCAGCTTCATTGTAAGCAACATTCATTTTATCTGCACAAAGTTTTGCAAAAATAAGGCAGAGCATAGGGCGAATGCGCTTTCCACCAGCAAGTAAAGTATAATTGAGAGCAGGATAAAAAGGCGTGTTTTCAAGATTGGCTGAATGCACAGAAGAAATAGCAGAGGATTTTTCTGCATAAATTGATTTTAAATAGTTTTCAATGCTCGAAACTAAATTTTCTCTATAATTTTCAACTGACATATCTTACCCTTTATTATTTTTACGTAAAGTGATGTTTTGGTATAAATGCTTAGAAACTAATCGATTACAGTAAAATCTTTCAATTCATTTTCTTGCAAGATTTTAATCTCATGCTGAGCTTTTTCAAGCAGAGTTTGTGAAGCTTTAGCGTGCTCAATTCCCTCTTTATAAAGCGTGAGGCTTTCTTGCAAAGGAGTGTTACCTCTTTCTAATTCTTCAATAATTTCTTGCAAACGTAACACACGTTCTTCAAAACTAATTTCTTCTTTCTTTTTTGCTGTCATTTTCATTCTCTCTTATTGAGCTTTTTATTGAGCTTTTTTTTGTGGGAGCAAAGGGAAGGCATCAATGCTAATTCCGTGAAGTGTAAGACTTAGATGAAGATGTGGTCCAGTTGAACGACCTGTTGAACCAACTTCACCAATCTTTTGCCCAGCTTTTACAACATCGCCCTTTTTCACATTGAGCTTTGACATGTGGCCATAAATAGAATAAACGCCCTGCCCATGGTCAATATAAATAGCATTACCAAGATAGTATTGATCTTCCGCAGTTGCAACAACACCATCAGCAATTGCAACAATTGGCGAGCCTACTGCACCTCTAAAATCTAAACCACGATGAACTGATTGAAGCGAGCCGTTATATACACGCTGAACGCCATATTCAGAAGTAATTATACCTGGAACAGGGCGAATAAGCGCATCTTGAATAGTGTTTTTATTTGTGTAAGTTGCTAACACTTTTCTATTTGTTGCTCTATCTTTTTCAATTTTAGCTTGCACTTCTTTAGGAGGAGAAACATAATTAGGTGCAACGCTTAAAGTGCTTTGTCGCCACTTTCTTTTGAGTGGCATAATGGTTTTAGTCACAGTTTCATTACCAAAATGGATTGCTAATTTTTGATTAGTTTTTGCATCATAAGGCATTGCAAGAAGAAGTTCAGCTTTTTGATAATCACCCATGTTTTCAAGATAAAGTGGAATTTCTTTATCTTGCCACACAACTGTGATAAGCTTATATTCATTACCCATTGAAGGAATTTGTAATTTGAATGCTGAACCTTGGTTTGCTTGCGTTGGCACATGAATTTCAGGCGCAGCAAAAGCTGTGAGCGCTGTGAGTATAGTAAACATTGAAACAAAGCATATAGCTTGAATTTTTGATAAAATCTTTTTCATTCTTCTTTCCTATTTCTTTTTCTCTTTATTTGAATTTTTAATTGTTTGCAGATTTTTTGCTTCAAAAATAGTTTTACCGTCTTTGAATTCAATCATGATTTTTGAAATATCCGCAGTATTCTTTGAAAGAATTTCAGCAGAGGTGAGTAAATGCTCTTTGCCATTATTATCAAGGCTATAGGCAAGTGAATAACCTTTTTCAAGTGGCATATAAGGATTATGCGCCTCTAAAAGAGCTTTTAAATGCTCAAATTTATTTATATTTGTATGCATTTTTCTTTCAAATAAAGGCAATAGATTTTGAACTTGATAATTAAATTCACGCTCTTTTTTTTGTATGTTTCTTTCAAAAAGCGGAAGAAAATTTTGAATTTGATATTTAAGCGAACGTTCTTTTTCTTTGATAAAACGCGTGCTTGCATTTAATCTTTGAATTTTTATTGCTAAATTTTCTTCTTGTATTTTTAATTTATTTGCAGGGGAAAGATAATTTAGATTTTTCTTTGCAAATTGTAAAATTTCAGCTTTTTTATCAACTTTTCCTTGTATGAGTGAGTGAAGATTTTCTTCAAGTTCATCGAGAAATTGTGCATATAATTCTTTTTCTTTCCAAAGATGGCTCACAACATGAGATGGCGTTGCCGCTGAAACATCAGCAACATAATCTGCAATGCTCATATCAACTTGGTGCCCGATACCTGTAATTACTGGGATTTTTGATTCAAAAATAGCTTTTGCAACTTCTTCTTCATTGAAAGCCCATAAATCTTCTAATGAACCACCACCACGAATAAGCACGATAACATCGGCCCAATTTTCTTTATTAACATTTTGAAATGCTTTTACTATTGTGGGAACAGCTTCACTGCCTTGCACAGCAATAGGGTAAATATGAATAGCTGAAGATAGCCCATATTGCTTTGCAATTCGGCAAAAATCGTGCACAACTGCGCCTTGTGGCGAGGTGAGTACAGCAACTTTTTTAGGATTTTTCGGCAAAGCTTTTTTATATTCTTGATTAAACCAACCAAGAGCTAGAAGTTTTTTCTTCAATAATTCAAAAGCTTGATGAAGATTTCCCTTGCCAACTTCTTCTGCGCTATCAACAATAAATTGATAAGCTCCACGAGGGGGGTAAACATTGAGTGAGCCAGAAAAAAGCATTTCCATGCCGTTTTCTAACTTATGTGCAAGCGATGGGATAGGTTCGTCAAAAACTTCACCAGTGTTTGGGTCAAAGCTCTGCGCTTTTTGCTGATTTTTATACCAAACGCATGGCAAAAGAGCATTCTCATCTTTTAATGAAAAGTAGATATGCCCAGAACTTGCACGAGTAAGATTCGTCAATTCGCCTTTTACACGAACATAAGGAAAAGAATGTTCGAGCGTGCGCTTGATTACTTGCGTGAGTTCGGAAACTGAATGAACACGTGGCCCTGAGTTTTGCCCAGAGCCACTTTGCATGCCTAATTGCGACATTATTTCCAAGAATCCATTACTTCAGCATAATAGTTTTCAAAGTTTTCAATGAAAGTATCAGCTTCTAAGCTTTGTTTTTCGTTTGTTTTACGGTTTTTCACTTCAATTTTATTGTTTGCAAGGTTTTTTGAACCAATAACAATTTGAACTGGAATACCAATTAAATCAGCGTCTTTAAATTTAATGCCAGCACGTTCTTTTCTTTCATCATAAAGAACGTCATAGCCTCTTTGTTGTAAGTAAGCATAAATCTCTTCCGCTTTTGTATTCACATCTTCATTTTCAATATCTAAATTGAGAAGAGCAATATCAAATGGTGCAAGTGGAGGAGGGAAGCTAATGCCATAGTCATCATGGTTTTGCTCAATACAAGCAGCCACAACACGTGAAACACCAATGCCGTAACAGCCCATAATCATAAGATTTTCTTGGCCGTTTTCATCAATGTATTTAGCATTTAATTTTTCGCTGTACTTTGTGCCAAGTTTAAATATATGGCCAACTTCAATACCACGTTCTAAGCGGATTGGCGCGCCACATTCAGGGCAAGAATCGCCTTCTGTGATAAGGCGTAAATCAGCATATTTAGTGATTGAGCAATCTCTTTTCAAGTCAACATTTTTATAGTGAGTATCAGATTTATTTGCGCCAACAACATAAGCAGTTGAAGTCATAAGTTCGTTATCAGCATAAACAGGAATTGAAAGCTCAACAGGGCCTGCAAAGCCAACTTTTGCTTGGGTGCATTCTTCAACTTCGTGTGAAAATGCCATACGAATTTCTTTTGCATCAAGCATATTTTTAACTTTGATGATATTCATTTCACGATCGCCACGAACAAGCACAGCAACGGTTTTTTCATCAGCAACTAAGATAAGAGTTTTGATTGTTTGCTGTGGTTCAACTTGCATCATAGCGCAAATTTCTTCAATAGTATGCGCATTTGGTGTGCTTACTTCTTCATAATAAGGGCAAGTTTCGTTTGTTTGTTCGCCTTTGAAAACAATTTGTGAGCGTTCAGTGTTTGAAGCCCATTGGCAAGCTGGGTGCGCAGTACATGAAGCGATAGTATCTTCACCAGTTTGTGCAAGCACCATAAATTCGTGTGAGAATGAACCACCGATTGAGCCAGAATCTGCCTCTACCATACGATAGTTAAGCGCCATATTACTGAAAATTGCATTATATGCAGAGCGCATTTTTGAGTAAGACACATCAGCATTTTCGTTATTTGTATCAAAAGAATACGCATCTTTCATAATAAATTCACGGCCACGCATTAAACCAAAGCGAGGGCGAATTTCATCACGGAATTTTGTTTGAATTTGATAAAGATTTACAGGAAGTTGCTTGTATGAACGGATTTCATGACGAATTAAATCAGTGATAACTTCTTCATGTGTAGGTCCTAAGCAAAATTCTCTTTCATGTCTATCTTTGAAACGAAGAAGTTCTTTGCCATAATATTGCCAACGCTCTGACTCAATCCAAAGATCAGCAGGCTGCACAGCAGGAAGTAAAACTTCAAGCGCATCTTCTTTATTCATTTCACGGCGCACAATTTGTGCTGCTTTATCAAGTGTTTTTAATCCAAGAGGTAGCCAAGAATAAATACCTGAAGAAAGTTTGCGTATCATGCCGGCACGCAAAAGCAATTTGTGGCTTACAACTTCCGCATCGTTTGGAGCTTCTTTGAGGGTTGGGATATAATACTTTGAATAACGCATGATTTTTCCTTTATTTTTGGTATTCTTTTATAAGTAAATCTACTTCTTTGATAAAAACATCAAATAGTTTATCTTCAGCTAAGCTATGAATAACTTTGCCTTTTTTGAAAATGAGTCCTTTGCCTTTGCCACCAGCTATTCCAATATCAGCTTCTTTTGCTTCACCTGGGCCGTTGACAACGCAACCCATAACCGCAATTTTTAGAGGTATGGGACAATCTTTATACAGCTTTTCTACTTTTTCTGCAAGTCCAATCAAATCAACTTCCGTTCTGCCACACGTTGGGCAAGAGATGATTTCAACGCCTTTTTCACGCAAGTCGAGAGCTTTTAAAATTTCATAGGCAACTTTAATTTCTTCAACAGGATCAGCAGTAAGTGAAACGCGCAAAGTGTTGCCAATGCCCATTGAAAGCAAAGTTCCAATGCCAACAGCCGAATAAATTGTGCCTCTAAAAAGCGTGCCAGCTTCTGTAACGCCTATGTGAAGAGGATGATTTGTTTGACTATTTATAAGGTTATAGGCTTTAATCGTTTCAGTAACCGAGCTTGATTTTAACGAAATTTTTATATTATGGAAATTTCTTTTTTCTAATAAAGATGTGTGATAGAGAGCACTTTCAACTAATGCTTCAGGGGAAGGGCGCCCATATTTTTCTAAAATTGATTTTTCAACAGAGCCACTGTTCACGCCAACTCGAATAACTGCATTATGCTGATTAGCGCAATCTGCTAAAATATCAATATTTTTTTCATCGCCAATATTACCAGGGTTTATGCGCAAGCCCGAAAAACCAGCTTCAAGCGCTTTTATTGCAAGGCGATAATCAAAGTGGATATCAGCAATAAGGGGAATTGGCGAAAAATCATTTATTTCTTTGAGCGCTTCAGCATTTTTATTGTCAGGCACTGCAAGGCGAACAATTTCACATCCAGCTTCATAAAGAGCTTGAATTTGAGCACAAGTGGCATCAATATCGTGAGTTTTCGTATTTGTCATACTTTGCACACGCACAGGATTATTTCCGCCAATGCCGATTTTTTTATCTTTATGAATTAAAGTAATTTCGTGTTTTTGCATAAAATATATCTAATAATTTATTTTCTAATGTTCACTTTATAAGTAAACAATATTTGGAAAACCTCACCACTTTTCCAAGCAATGAGGTTTTCATTATTTTTATGTTAAACAGGTTTTTATTTGCTAAAAGAGTTTGCAAAAAGCTCTTCAATTGCTTTTTTTGCATTGTCGTCTAAGAAACGTGTTCCTGTTGCAGTGAAGCGTGCATTTTCTATTTTAGGATTTTTTTCTTCCATCCATGCATCTTCTTTCCAACGATACCAAGCATTTTTCTCTTGGTCAAACACTAAAAGAGGCTTGTTGCAGATTTTTGCATATTCAGCACCCCAACCTGTTCCACCTTTTACAGTGTTATCTTCTTGAATTGCACCGATAACAATAACTTCTTCACCACTTGTAATTTGCCAACAAATTGATTGAAGCACTTTTCTAAACATTGGTGCACGTGAATATTCACGCCCCATAAGTTTTGCAACGTATGTAATGTTTACGTCTTTGAGTGAAAGTTCTTCATTTGTAAGAAAACGAAGACCACGAGTTCTTTCTGTCATGTGTCCTTCAAAAGTGAAGTTCACTTCTTCAACGCCATATTTTTCAGCTTCGGCACCGAAGAATTGTTCTGTGCCTGCTGCACCACCACTATATAAGGTTGCTTTTTCAGGATTAAGCATAGATTTTTTCCTTTTATTGATAATCTTTATTTTGATTGCTGTATTTTGCTAAAGAAAAATTTACAATATTTAATCTTTATCTTCAACTTTATTTTGTTGATATTCAGCAATAACTTTTTCAGCAATTGGTTGCGGTGCTTCTTCGTAATGGTCAAATTCCATTGTGAATAAGCCTTGTCCGCCTGTCATAGAGCGAAGATCTGGCGCATAGCGAAGCACTTCTGACATAGCAACATGCGCTTTAATTTCAGTAATGCCTGAAATAGAATCTGAGCCAAGCACTTTACCACGACGTGAAGATAAATCACCAATAACATCACCCATATAACTATCAGGAACTGAAATTGTAACAAGAGCAATAGGCTCAAGCAATACAACTTTCAATTGTTCCATCGCTTTTTTGAAAGCAACTGAACCAGCTAATTTGAAAGCCATTTCTGATGAATCTACATCATGGTATGAGCCATCATAAAGGCGAACTTTGAAATCAACCACAGGATAGCCCGCTAAGAAACCACGCTTTGCTGATTCTTGAATGCCTTTATCAATTGCTGGAATGTATGTGCGCGGAATTGCACCACCAACGATTGCATCAACAAATTCATAGCCTGCACCACGTTGGTTTGCAGATAATTCAATGTGACAATCACCAAATTGACCACGACCGCCTGATTGCTTTTTATGACGGCCTTGCACTTGCACACTGCCACGAATTGCTTCACGATAAGGAATTTTTGGAGTTTTGAGAAGAATTTCAACTTTACTACGTCTTTTTGCTTTTTCAACAGAAAGTTCGATATGAAGTTGACCCATACCTGAAAGAAGAGTGTCGCCAGTTTCTTCATCTCTTTCAAGTTTTAGTGTTACATCTTCTTCAAGAAGTTTTTGCACGGCACTAAATACTTTATCTTCTTCGCCTTTTTCTTTTGCTGCAAGAGCATAAGTAATCATTTGAGTTGGAAGAGTTGGAAGCGCTAAAGTGAAAGGAGCTTTATCATCACTCAAAGTTTCAGCTGTGTGTGTATTTTTAAGTTTTGAAACAGCAATAATAGCACCAGGATAAAGAGTTTCTTTGCAAGGTGTTTGTGTTTTACCTGTAAGATATGAAATGCTTGAAAGGCGTTCGCTTTCTTCAGTTTGCATATTTTTTAGGGTAGTATCGCTTGAAACTGTTCCTGAAAGAACACGCATCATAGTGAGTTGGCCTGCAAATGGATCAGCAATTGTTTTGAAAACAAAGCATGAAGCTGGTGCATCAGGGCTTGAAGGGCGTTCGTCTAATTCTTCACTAAGGAAAGCAGCACGTTCAGCTGGGGAAGGAAGAAGTTCTTCAATACCTTTTAATAATTCATAGCCACCTTTATTTTCAGTTGCTGCACCAATAAATACAGGCAATAAATCGCCATTCATTACACCAATATGTAAACCTTTTTTGATGTCTTCAGGGCTTAGGCTACCTTCTTCAAGATATTTTTCCATAAGCTCTTCATCAGTTTCGGCAATATTTTCACGGTTTGTATCACGAATAAGAATAGCTTCATCTTCTAAATCCGCCGGAATTGCTTTTTCAACAACGCCATCGTTTTCAAAATAGAATGCTTTTTGATTACAAGTGTCAATATAACCAACATATTTTTCATCTTCAATAATTGGCATATAAAGAATAAGAGGACGAGCACCAAGCGAAACGCTAATGCCTTGAATTGCAAGGTCAAAATCAGCTCTTTCTCTATCAAGTTTATTTACAAAAGCAATAGCTGGCAATTGTTGATTGCGCACACTTTGCCAAATTTTCTTTGTAAGGGGGCGAACGCCGTCAACAGCGTCTAAAGTAAGAATAACACTGTCAACACCTTGTAGAAGGTATTCAATGTCGCCGCTAAAGTTGCTATCACCGGGAATATCAATCATAAAATGACGGTTTTTATTATATATCCAAGTAGCAAATCCAGGTTGAATTGAAGCACGTCTTTTTGTTTCTTCAGGTTCGTAATCAAGAGCAGTTGTGCCAGC
This sequence comes from uncultured Desulfovibrionaceae bacterium, assembly GCA_964370245.1. Taxonomy (GTDB): domain Bacteria; phylum Desulfobacterota; class Desulfovibrionia; order Desulfovibrionales; family Desulfovibrionaceae; genus CAYJAZ01. The sequence continues at coordinate 21,331 of CAYJIN010000003.1, read as the reverse complement.
TTCGATTGCGCCAAGCCTGTCGATAGACTGTGTGTTGTAGAGGAGCATTTCAGCAAGGGATGTTTTTCCGCAGCCGCCAGTTCCGACTAATGCAAATGTTCGTTGAGTTTCCCAGGTGTTCGACATAAAACCTTCCTTCAGTAAAAAGTTAGACGAAACTACAAAATTTCAACAATAAATACTTGCACATAAATGCGGTTGATAATGAGCAAGTTTTTAATCAAACCTAGAATTATTTCTCTAGGCTTTGTTTTGCACATGTTTTGGCAAAATTTATCAAAATTATGTAGTCTATGAAAACATAGTGAAAATACAAATATTTGATAGCTAGTTTTTTTATACCTTAATCTAGTAATGACATATTTTTCAATTTTTGAAAAGCCCTTTTTTTGAGCTTTCTTAAAAATAAATTAAAAGATAGAAATGTAAAATATAAAAAATTTTGTACTTAAAAAATACCTGTTAAATAAAGGTTTTCTAGACCCGCTTGACAAAATATAAAAAATTGATTACTTTATTATCCAATAATGTGGTTTATTTATTTTATTTATATATAATTATTGAGGAAATATATGTTGTTTCAAAAATACCAAGTGGTTCTTATAAAAGAAAAAAGTGGTGTAACAAGAACAATCAGTTTTAATACTGGTTATATTGTTGCTATTTTTCTGCTTATAAGTGTTTTACTTGCTGGAAATATTTTCTTTTTCCAATCGTTTAAAGAAAATGTTATGCTTAGAGCATATGCTGACGAAAAGCAAATTCAATTAGAAGAAAGCCAAGCGCAAATTCTTGCAATGGCATCAGAAGTGAAGCTTATTCAAGAAAACCTTAGCCGTATTCAAAGCTTCAACTCTAAACTTAGCATTATTGCTGATTTAGAAACAGAACCGGTTGAAGAAAATATCGGTGGTTCAAGTATCACTGAAGCAAATTTAGATAATCTTCCATTACATAGGCAAAACCTTGCATCACGTAAGATTCGCACTTATTTAGAAGATTTAGCTGTTCAAGCGAAATTAGAAGAAGTGAGACAACAAGAAATCTTGCTTGGTCTTCGTGAGCATGAGCAAATGCTTGCAGCGCTTCCATCTATTACACCTGTTGAAGGTTTCCTCACCTCTAAATTTGGTAGACGTAAATCACCATTTGGAACTGGAAAAGTTGAGTTCCATAAAGGAATTGATATTGCTGCTCCAACAGGCACTCCTATTATAGCGCCAGCAAGTGGCACAGTAACAAAAATTTCAACAAATGGTGCATACGGTAAAGCCATTGAGATTACTCATGGTTCAGGTATCAGCACTAAATATGCACACATGCATAGCTTTAATGTTGAAAAAGGTGATAAAGTAAGCCGCTATGACGTTATAGGCACTGTTGGTTCAACAGGAAGAAGCACAGGCCCACACCTTCACTATGAAGTACGCTTAAATGGTGTTGCAACAAACCCAGAACTTTATATTGATACTAAACTAGCAAGACGATAAGGAATAAAATGCAAGCTTTAACAAGTCTATTAGAACTTGATACAAGTAAAGCTTACCTTATAAATTCAGAATGGCGAAATGACATGTTAGATGTGATTTTGCCATTTTTTTCTGAAACAATTATTTTGGTAATCTGCCTTCTTGTATTTTTGTTTTTTTACTGGAAAAATCTCAAGCAGAATGGAAAATCGCTTTCCTCTTTCTATATATTTTTCTTCCTCTTGGTAATAAGTCTTGGAATTAATAATATCATTTCAGATATTATAAAAGATATAGCAGATAGGCCAAGACCATATCAAGCACTTCCTAACATTTATTATCATGTGTGGGATGTATGGTATTCGCTTGGTGAGTGGAAAATTACATTAGATAATTTAAATCCACAGGGTGGTTCTTCGTTTCTTTCGTCACATGCTTCAAATTCAATGACGGTTGCTATGGTTTTCTATCTTTATTTTAGAAAATCAAGTAAATTAATCTGGTTGATTTTCTTATTGCCTTTCATTGTTTCTTGGTCAAGAATATATTTAGGCAAGCATTATCCACTGGATGTTACTGCTGGTTGCATTTTGGGTGCGATAGTCACATATTGTATGTATAAATTATTCAATAAATATATCATTCCAAAGTACAGCAAATAAAATATAGCAAAATAAAAATATCATGCTCCTTTGTTTATAGAAAAACGAAGGAGTATTTTTTGATTATACGCAGATTAAAAGAAAAATCAAAAAAAATAAAAAAACTTCAAAAAAAGCCTAAAGTATATTTAAAGTTTGCCGATAGTATAGATGATAAGGATAAAATCCTTGTTTTGATTATGGCGTGAAGTTTTTTATGCAGCTATTTGCAAGTAAAATCTAAAAAGGGAATACTGGCATG
>CAYJIN010000003.1:0-18859 GCA_964370245.1 uncultured Desulfovibrionaceae bacterium | reverse complement strand
CTATTTGCAAGTAAAATCTAAAAAGGGAATACTGGCATGTCAATAATACCGGTTGATTCATCTTTTAGCTTAATGAGCGATATGCATTTTCAGCAAGTGCAGTCTGTTCGTCGTGTAGGTTCTGACGAACTGCCTTTTCTTGCACCTGAGAAAGTTGAGGAGAAAAAATCTTCCTCCGAAAATTCAACACGTTCTTATTCGTCTAGTTCCTCTTCTTTTGGAAGAAGCACAGATGCAACAGGCATTGAAATTTCTGAGGAAATGCAAAATTTTCTAGCCACATTACCTGATTCAGAAAAGCAAAATATTGTGAGTATGGGTAGAGCATATGATTCTAGCAATGCAATCTATACTGATAAAGCTTTGACGAAAGGAAATGGAACTTATTCAGCAAGTGCGATAAGTTCTGAAATTTCAACAGAAAACACAGCACAAGGCGATATTGAAACTGCACCTATTCTTAATGCTGCTGGGCTTTTGATGAGCGTTAATCCTTCTATTCAAAATGAGGCTAGTGTGAATGCAGGGCAGGCAATGTATGCAAATAAAATGCATACACCATTAGTGCAGAGCACATCGGCTGTTCCACCAACGCAGGGTAGTGAATCACAACAAAATCAACAACAAATGAATAATAATTCATTCAATTCACAACAACGCAGAATGAATCATGCAATGACGGCATACTCTCAAGTGCAAACAAGGCCTTTTGCTTAAAGTAAATGCATAAAAAAAAGCTCACTTCAAAACGGAGTGAGCTTTCTTTTTTATATTCTAGTTTGCTAATTTTATTCGATATTGCCGAAAACAAATTTTCCGATAAGCGCTTCAATGTCTAAAGGTGCTTCAGTGTCGAAAATAGTGTCATTTGCTTGAAGTTCATCAGGCGAACCTCCTGGCGTGATGCTAATATATTTTTCACCAATAAGACCAGCAGTTTTGATTGATGCAATGCTGTCGTCTGAAAGAGCAACTGAACTATCAATATTTAGTTGAACTTTTGCAAGCACATTTACAGAATCAAGAGTGATTGAAGAAACACGGCCAACTTTTACTCCTGCAATTTCAACATTAGCTCCCTGCTTTAATCCAGCAACAGTTGAGAAATTTGCATATAATGGATAAGAGTTTGAACCAAAAACTTCTAATCTGCCAAGTTTAACTGTTAGATAGCCAACGCATAAAAGTCCGATAATTACAAAAATTCCAAGACTAAATTCTTTTTTTGCATCTCTCATTATATTATCCTTTAGTAAATACTTTAGAAATTTATTTTTCAATCCAAGAATCAAGCGCATCGCGCACTTCTTGGCTTAAGGTTGTAGTCATTCTTTTTTCTTCTATTGCTTTGCGAGCGAGAAATTGCATAGCATATTCATTTTCAGAAGCATAAAATTCTTCTTTTGTGCCATTGAAAACACTTTTACCTTTATGAAGAAGCAAAACATTTTGCGCAATTGATTGAACACTTGCTAAATCATGTGTAATAAGAACAATAGTCATTTCAGGGTAATAGCTTTTCATGTCAAGAAGAAGCTGATCCATTTGCGCTGAGGTGATAGGGTCAAGCCCTGAAGTTGGTTCATCGCAAAATAAAATTGGAGGTTCTGTGATGATAGCTCTTGCTAAGCCAGCTCTTTTCTTCATACCGCCTGAGAGTTCTGCTGGGTAATAGTCAGCAAAATCTTTGAGTCCAACAAGTTCAAGAACGCGTAAAGCTGCTTCTTTGCGAACTTTTTCAGAAAGTTTTGTATGTTCGCTAAGAGGAAGTGCAACATTTTCCCAAAGATTTAATGAACCAAGCAAAGCACCATCTTGAAAGAGCACGCCAAAGCGACGGCGGAATTTTCTAAACTCTTTGAGGTTCATCTTTGTAAGGTTGTATTTTCCGACATGAATTTCGCCCATTGTAGGGGGGGTAAGGCCTAAAATCATCCTTAATAATGTGCTTTTTCCACAGCCAGATTCACCTAATAAAGCACAGATATTACCGCCCTTTATAGTTGCATTGAGGTTGGAAAAAATAAGATGATCTTCATAACCACCATGAAGGTTTTTTATTCTAATATCCCATTTCTGCATGGGCATAGTTGTTTGTGTTGTTGTATTTTCTGTCATACTCATAAATCACCTACAGAAGCAAGAAAGTTGTAAGAACATAATCAGCCACCAAAACAAGAATTGATGAGAATACAACAGCAGAAGTTGTTGCATTTCCAACAGCTTGTGGGCCTTTGCTATCTTTTCTATGGTGAACATTATAGCCTTGATAGCAAGAAACAAATACAACAATAAAACCAAAAACTAATGCTTTTATGAAAGTTGCAGTCACGTCATTCATTGTTACTGATGATTCAATGCCTGCAAAGTAAGTGCCTTCACTAAGAGGAAGTAATACTGAAGCAGAAAGATAGCCACCAAAAATGCCAACTACGTTAAAAAGAGCCGTCAAAAGAGGAAAAGCAATAAGCCCAGCAAGCACACGAGGTGTAACTAAATAACCAAGCGGATTAATATCCATAACATCTAATGCGTCAATCTGGTCAGTAATTCTCATTACACCAATTTCAGCAGCCATTGACGAGCCAGCACGGCCAGCAAGCATAATTGCCGTAAGCGTTGGTGCAAGTTCTCTAATAAGCGATAATGAAAGCAATGAGCCAAGCATTGCTTCAGCACCGAAAATGCGCATAGCATAATAGGATTGTAAACCAAGCACTAAACCTGTGAAAAGACTAATCAAAAGAATAAGCAACATCGACTGTGAGCCAATGACATAAATTTGATTAAGTGTTTTTGATAAAAGTTTATTCGTACTTGGAATAAGTTTTAATGTACGCAAACAAAAAAGCGTCCAAATTCCAAATTTTCTTATAATTTTCAATTTAAATATCCTTCTGAAGAGATAATACACTTGAAGTTTTTAGACTATAAGCAAATTTAATAGGCTAATCAAGTCTTATTTTTTACATAAAAATATACAAAAAATAGCGTTGAACTTGAATGATAAAATAAAAAAGAAATTATAAATGTGTAGTGTCTACCTTTGACAGATTTAATAATTGTGCTTATAATTCATTGAGTAAATAATAAAGGAATAGTTTTATGATTTCACGTACAAATGCTGATTATTCTCTTTACCTTGTAACAGACACTGGTCTTTGCAAGGGAAGAGAACTTATTGACGTAACTTTAGCTGCCGTCGCAGGTGGGGTTACTATGGTGCAATTGCGTGAAAAAAATATCACTACAAGAGATTTTGTTGAAACAGCAAGAGCTTTGAAAGAAGCTTTGCATCAATATAATGTGCCTTTGATTATTAATGATAGAGTTGACGTGATGGCGGCAGTTTTAGCTGATGGTGTGCATGTTGGTCAAAGTGATATGCATCCAAATGATGTGCGCCAGCTTTTAGGACATCAATGCATTGTTGGGCTTTCAGTGACAAATCTCAAAGAACTCTATGAATCAGAAAATTATGAAATTGATTATATTGGCCTAGGGCCTATTTTTCCAACTCCTACAAAAACTGATACTGGCACTCCGCTTGGTATGAGTGGACTTGGAAGAGCCCGTTTTTCAACAGCACGTGCAATAGTTGCAATTGGCGGAATTAATGAAGAAAATGCAGAAAGTATTTATAGAGCAGGGGCAGATGGAATTGCCGTTGTTTCTGCAATTTGTTCTGCTGAAAATCCAACACTTGCAGCACAAAAATTAAGAGATAAGCAACCTAACCGTTTTTTCAAAAAATCTAGCTTGTTATTTGATGATAATATACAATCAGAAGGAATGCCAAATATTGTTGACAGTCACCTTGATGATACACTAGATAAAAAATTACAATAGTTGCGAAAGAGAAATAAATGTATAGAAATCAATCACCCATGGCATCAGTAATGCAAACAGTTATTTTCCTAGTTATTCTAGGTGGTTTGCTTTTTGTTGGCTTTTACCTTTTTGTGGCTTTATTGCCGATAATTCTAATTTTTATTGCTTATATCTGGTATAAATACAGAAAAACAATGAAAGCTTTTAGAGAAGCACAAGCGAATGGAACTTATAATCAAAACTTTGATGGACAAAGCCCATTCGGAAGTTCAGGGATTAGGTTTATCCGCATAAATAACGGTCAATTTTCTGAGCAAGATTTTTCTCAAGAAGAAAATCAATCAAGAATTCATGAGCATACAGTGCAAAATGATAATGCTGATAAAAAGCAAGAAAATGCTGTTGTTTATGATATTTCACCAGAAGATTACTCAATAGAAGAAAAAAAGAAGTAGAAAAATAATCATGGAAAATTGGCAAAAAGAAAAACAAAAATGCTTACAAAATGCACGCACAATTGTAATTAAAGTTGGGTCAGCTGTTCTCACAAATGCAGAGGGTTTAAATCTTGAAGTGTTAGAAAATTTGGTTGAGCAAATTGCAGCTTTAATGAAAGAAAACAAGCGTGTAGTTTTAGTTTCATCGGGTGCTGTTGCGGCTGGTCGTGCGGCTGTTCATAATCTTTATCAAGATGAAAGTAATGATAAAAATCTTCTTGAAGGTCTTGCTGGCAAGCAAGCAGCTGCTGCAATAGGGCAAGGAAGATTAATGCATTTGTATGACGAACTTTTTGCGAAACATTCTTTGCTTACAGCTCAAGTCTTGCTTACTCGTGACGATTTCAAAAATCGTGAACGCTTTCTAAACGCTCGTAATACTTTGACAAAACTTTTAGATATGCGTATTATTCCAATCGTGAATGAAAATGATACGGTAGCCGTGCATGAGCTAAAGTTTGGTGATAATGACGCTTTAGCATCCTATATCCTCAATGCGGTTGAGGGGGGGCTTTCCATAAATCTTACTTCAACTGGCGGAGTATTAGCAAAAAATCCACTTGAATGTGCTGAAAATGAAGAAATTCCTATCATGCATTGCATTGAAGATATTGAAACTTTAGATATTGATACCTTGTGCGGTGGCAAAACTAGTGTTGGAACTGGTGGCATGTATTCAAAACTTCTTTCTGCAAGAAGAGCAGCTCAATTAAGCGTGCCTACTTTTATTTTGTCGGGTAAAGAAAAAAATATTATTTTACGTGCTTTTGAAGAAGAATCTTTAGGAACACTTGGAACTTGGGTTGTTCCATCACAAAAGCATATTTCAAGAAAGAAATATTGGCTTGCTTATAAAACTGCACCTAAAGGTTCATTGATTGTTGATGATGGTGCGGCGCAAGCTTTGTTAGAAAAAGGCAAATCCTTACTTCCTGCGGGCGTTATTGCTGTTGAAGGTCAATTTAAAGAGGGCGATTTAGTTAAAATTGTAAATCAAAATCATTCATTTGCTGTGGGTCTTATCAATTATTCAAGCGAAGACATGCAAAAGATTGCAGGTAAAAAACGTGTGGAAGTGGCTGCAATTTTAGGTAATGCCCACTATCTTGAAGTTATTCATCGTGATAATATGCTTTTGAATGCAGCTGTGTAGGCACTTAGAATGTATTGCAAAATTGGGCTTCTTTCGCCTCCTTATTCAGAATTTACTTATGCTATAGCTCCTTATATTCCTGAGAATTGCCTAAAAAAAGGTATGCGTGTTGTTATTCCTTTTGGTAATGGTGCTTTTCGTGTTGGAATTGTGCTTGAACTTCTTGAAAAACATGGGCTTGCTGAGAATGTAAATATCAAGAACATTGCTTGGGTGCTTGAAAAAGAGCCTCTTCTCAATGAAGAAATTATTGATTTAGTGGAAAACTTATCTGTGCGTCAAGTGCAACTTTCTGCGCAAATTCTAGCTAATATTCTGCCACAAGCCTTGCGCACAACACAAAAATTACGCTTGAAAGAATTTAGCGCAAATGCACGCCCTATTTTTCATACATTTAAAGCTTTAAAAGAATATAGCTTAGAACAATCAAAAGATTTATTTGAGAAATATTTTTCTTCAAATGATGTTGAACTCATTGAATTAGCAGAAGATAATGCTGCGAATGAATTGTGCCGTCTTATGCAAGATCCGCCATGGAATATTCGCCCGAATGCTCAAAAACAAAGAGAAGTGCTGGAATATCTTTATGAGAATGCGGATTCTAGCCGTAAAAGATTGCAAGCTCTTTTTGGAACTGGAGTTAACGCAACTCTTACAGCTCTCATGAAATTGAATATAGTGTCAATTATTTCAGCTGATTCCTTAGAGGAAAGCCCAGAAGAAAAAGAAGAGCGCGAATTGCTCAAATTGCTTGAAACAACTTTATTAGAATCTGAAACTTTTTTTGAATTTTCAGAAGCTCAAAAAAAAGCAATTTCGCATGGTAAAAAAGTTCTTGATGAAAAAAGGGCAGAACTTCGCTTGCTTTATGGAGTAACAGGCTCTGGAAAAACTGCAGTATATATTGAACTTGCAAGACAAAGTTTAATTCAAAATCGTTCAGTTTTTTTCTTAGCGCCTGAAGTTGCTTTGGCTCTCAAATTTAAAAAAGATACTGAAAAATATCTTCCACAAGCTAAAATTTATTTTTCTCATGGCTACCAAAGCCCGCAGAAAAGAGCGAAAAATTACAAAATGATAGCTGAAGAAACTCAGCCATGTATTGTTATAGGAACTCGTTCTGCACTTTTTCATGCCGTCAATCTTGATATTGGCTTGATTGTTTTAGATGAAGAGCATGATAATTCTTATAAGCAAGATGAGAAATTTTTCTATCATGCTAAAGAAATTGCTTGGCATAGAGCTTTGAAACATAAAGCACTTATGCTGATAGGCTCGGCAACGCCTGATATTAAAACTTATTATGCAGTGAAAGAAAATCAATTTCAGCATGATATTTTACAATCACGAGTAGGGGGAGGTGCTCTTCCTTCAATTGAATTAGTTGATTTATTAGAACAATCTGCAAAAGCCCGTAGTGCCGAATTACTCACACATGAGAGCCTAGAAGCGTTAAAAATTTGCCTTGAAAAAGATGAGCAAGCCGTTATTCTTTTAAATAGGCGTGGCTATTCGCCTGTTATGTATTGCCTCGATTGTAAGGAAGTGCAGAAGTGTCCGCATTGTCAAATTGCCTTGACCTATCATAAAAAAAGAGAGATTTTGACTTGCCATTACTGCAATTATTCTAAGCCTTTTCCATCTGCTTGTCATTCGTGTAAAGGGATGCATTTCTTGCCTTTAGGTGATGGTACTGAAAAACTTGAAGAGCAATTAAACGCATTTTTACAAACAATTACACCTCGAAATAATGGAGAAGAGCGTAAAATTCTTCGCCTTGATAGAGATTCAACAAGAAGACATGGTAGCATGGAAGAAATTCTTGCTAAATTTTCACGTCAAGAAGCTTCTATATTGGTTGGAACACAAATGCTTTCCAAAGGCCATCATTTCTCTCATGTTTCATTAGCAATTATAGCTGATGGCGATATGACTTTAAATTTTCCTGATTATCGTGCAGTAGAGCGTACATTTCAGCTTTTAGTGCAATCAGCAGGAAGAGCAGGGCGTGAGCTTGAAAATGGAAAAGTGCTTATTCAAACTCGAGACACTAAGCATTACTGCTGGCAATATATCCAAAAGCATGATTACGAAAGTTTTTATGAAAACGAAATTGCCCTCAGAAAAAAAAGGCTTTATCCACCATTTGTAAAACTTGCACTTATTAGAATATCTATTCCAATGACTGTTAAAAATTTTACAGAAGCTGTGAATATTATGCGTGAAGTTCTAAAGAAAGCTTCTAAAGAATATGGTGTTACTGCACTTGGCCCTGCGGCTTCACCTATTGCAATAATTCAAAATGTGCGCCGTTTTCAATGTTTATTAAAAGCAAAGGATTGGAAAAATATCAGGCAAGTTTACCTTGCGCTTCAAGCTATTAAACAAGAAAACGCAAATCTTAAAGATGTGCGTTTACTCTTGGATATTGATCCTATAAATATGCTATAATTTTTGCATCGAAAGAATTTTTTTATTTCTATGTGGAATATAAACAAAGGTGTATAAAATTCCAAATAATAGATATGTAAGCCCAACAGGGAAGATGAATAAGCGTGGATTTGAATATAAAATAATAAATACGCACACTACAAGAACAAGCATTCTTAGTGGATATTTTTTTGCATAATCTAAATCTTTAAAGGCATAATATCTTACACGACTTACCATTAATAGCGCAATTACAGCAGATAAAATTAGCGTGAAATAAGGAAGAGCTGGCTCAAAAAAGTCAGGAATATATGGTTGAAATAAAACAAAACTTGCTATCGTACAACCAGCTGCTGGGCTTGGTAAACCAACAAAGAATTTCTTTTGATCAGGTGTGATATTTGCTGCAACATTAAAGCGTGCTAGGCGTAAAGCTGCACACAAAGCAATAAGAAAAGAAACGCCAACTCCTAGACGATCAAAGCCTTCTAATTGCCATGACCACATAAGAATTGATGGGGCCATGCCAAAAGAAATTAAATCTGACAATGAGTCGTATTGAATTCCAAAATCGCTTGAAGTGCCTGTTAGTCTAGCAACTTTTCCATCAATCCCATCCAAAAAAGCAGCAATAAAAATACAGAATGCAGCACGAGTAAATTCATCTTTTATCGCAAAAAGAATGCTGAGAAAACCAAGGAAAAGAGCAGCAGATGTGAATAAATTCGGCAGAATAAAAATTGCTTTACGACGTATACTTTTTCTTTGTTCAATCTTGTTTTCTTCCATAATACCTTCTCTCTTTTACTTGAATAATTTAGACCATAAATAAAATAGACTGTTTAGAAGAAAATTGCAAGTATTTCAGCAGAATAAAAAGATGATTAGTCAATTTTTGCTTTTGCAATAATACTTTCAGCTGAAAAAACTTGATCGCCAATTTTAACATTTGGCATATAATTACTTGGGATATACACATCAACACGTGAACCAAAACGAATCATGCCAAAGCGAGCACCACGTTTAAGTAGAGTGCCTTCTTCAACTTTGCAAACAATTCTACGTGCAATTAAGCCAGAAATTTGAACAAAAGTCCATGAGTTTTCTTCGTTATCACGCATTGTATATGCGCAACGCTCGTTATCAGTGCTTGCTTTATCAAGAGCTGCGTTTACAAATTCACCAGGGAAATATTTAATTTTTTCCACTTGGCCTTCAACGGGCGCACGGTTCACATGCACAGAAAAAACATTCATAAAAATAGAGATACATGTTTTCTTTTCACCATCAAGCGGATCTTCTCTTTCTTGAATGCGAATAACTTTACCATCAGCAGGTGAAACAGCTAAAGCTTTTTCCTGTGGAACTACACGTTCAGGATCTCTAAAAAAGTGAAGTGTAAAGAAAAAAGCTACAAGAAAAAGAAAAGTAAGCACTTCCCAATCTAAAAGAGCAAAAGAGAGCGTTGCAAGAAAAAGAAACACTAAAAGTGGGTAGCCTTCGTTTGCAATGCCGTATTTTCCTGATGGAATATGGTAAAATTCTTTATCTTGTAGCATGATATTTCCTTATATTTTTTTATTCTGTTTTACTTTTGATAAAACAACACGCTTCAATGCACCTTCGCCAATAGAGCGAGTTTGAACATCTGGCATTTCTTGTAAAGCAAGATGAACAATACGGCGTTGATATGCTGAAAGCGGACGAGTTGACATTGATTTCCCACTAGCAATAACTTTATCAGCAAGGCTAAGAGCAAATTCATGCAAGCGTTGATCTTGACGAGTGCGATAATCGCCAACTTCAACTTGAACACGAATATTCGTATTCATTTCTTTACTTATAATACGTGTTGCCAAATATTCAATTGCTTGAAGTGTTTGACCTTCTTTACCAATAAGTAAGCCAGTGTTTTCTGTATTGATAGAAATGCAAAGTCTTTCATTTTGAACTTCTACTGTAATTTCATCATCTTCAATGATTAATTTAAGCAGATTTTTTACAACATCATGTGCAACATTGATAAGTTGATCTTGATCAAGTTCAGTCAATGGTGGACGCTTGATTGCATTTTCTTCAGTGTGTTTAGGTTGTTTAGGCTCAGTTTTTACTTCAGCTTTTTTCTCTTGTTGAATGCGTTGGTTTTTTGCATGCTCACGAGAGTGTTTAGGTGTAATTGATTTTTTTTCATACACTTTTTCTGAAGTAGAAGTTTGCGCTTCATTTTCTTTTTTGCCATCTGCATTTACAGAATGTTTAGCGTTTTGCTTCTGTTCAGTCGGCGCACTTGATTTTACAGGAGTGTGCTTTACTTGCTGCGCAGGGGCTTTAGCTTCATTTTTCGACTCTGCTCTAGCTTCAGCTTTTTCTTGCTTTGGTGTATTTTTAAGATTTTTTACAACGCTAGAGCTTGAAAATTCTGGTAAAGTTGCTTTGCGTGCGCTGATTTTTGCATTTCTCGCACCAATAAAGCCAAAAATACCTGATTTTGCATCTTCAAGAATATCAATTTCTAATTTTTCACGTTCGGTATTAAAGAAATCGCAAGCATTTGTAATTGCAATATCAAGTGTTTTACCTTCAAATTCTTTATAATCAGACATAATGTTATCCTTTATGTGCTATTTAATCTTGCGTAATGTGTACCACTGTTGAACGATTGAGAAAATGTTACTCATAAGCCAGTAAATAACAAGACCTGATGGGAAGTTAAGGAACATGAATGTAAAAATGATAGGCATAAAGAGCATCATTTTTCTTTGTGTTGGGTCGCCAACACTAGGTGTAAGCAACTGTTGCACAAACATACTTGCACCCATGATAATCGGTGTAATGTAGAACGGATCTTTTGCTGAAAGGTCAGCTAACCAAATATAATCAGTGAATGGTAAGTATGTGATAAAGCTTGAATGACGAAGTTCTAAAGCTTGGAGAAGTGCTTGATATAGTGCAAAGAAAACTGGAATTTGCACTAAAATTGGTAAGCAACCGCCAAGTGGATTTACGCCATAAGTTCTGTAAAGTTGCATCATTTCACGGCTAAGCGCTTCACGATCATCTTTATATTTTGCTTGAATATCTTTCATCATTGGTTGAATGCGTTTCATTTTTTCCATTGATGTAAAGCTTGAACGAGTGAGCGGCCAGAAAACAAGTTTAATGATGATTGTCAATAAGATAATTGCAACACCCCAGTTATGAACAAAGCTATAAAGGAAAGCCATGAGCCAAACCATTGGGCGCGCTAAAATATCAAACATACCCATATCAGTTGCTGTACCTAGATTTTGCGGTGCAGCGTCTAGCATGTTACGTTCTTTTGGTCCAAACCACCAGTATGAAGTTGTGAGATGTGGTTGATTTGCTTGCAAACTTACATCACCTTCTTCTAAAGCAACGCGCCAAACATTATTTTGAATGCGTGCTTTAAGAACAGATGCGTTTGTGCTTTCAGGAGCTACTGCAGCTAGGAAATAGTTGCTTGCAAGACCAGCCCAAGAGAAAACAGCGTTTTCCATAAAACCTTCTTCAGTAAGGTCATCAACGTTATTTTCTTCTTCAAGGTCGCCATTATCGAACACAACTTTCATTGTGTCATAATTATTTTCACTGCTTGCTAAAGATGTTGTAGCTAAGGTGAATGAAAGTCTTGTAATTTGTGGAGTAGCTGACAAAACTTCTAAGTTTTCAGCAATAAGATAGTTGCTTGCATTGAATGTAAAAGTACGTTTAAGCTGAGTGCCATTTACCATACCAATAAATTCAAGTTGAGTTTCTTGACCATCAGCAAGTGTGATGCTTTCTGCAGTTGTTGACCATTCACCAAGGTGCCATGTAGGTTGCCCACTGAGTAAAATACCCATAGGTGAAACAGTTTGTGCTTGTTCGCTGATCATTTCAACTGGAACATCTGCACCAAGAACTGATGAATATTTTTTTAATTTGAAAGATTTTAATATAGCGCCACTTGAATGGAAAACTGCAGTGTATAAAGGTGTGTCAACAGTAATTTCTCTACCTTCTTGTGGTGCAAAAGCAGTGGTAGGGATAGTGTTTTGTTGAGCATCTTGCGTAGCTGACTGAGCAGGCGCTTGAGTGTTTGCTTCAATTGCTTCATTTTGTTGAGCAATTTCAGCTGGGTCTGGTGTCCAGCCCATATAATAAGAAAGTTGTGTCCAGCCTAGAAGTATTGCTAAGCAGATTGCAGTGACGAGTAATACACGTTTAGTATCCATACATATTCCTTATGAAAGCATTATAAGGTTTATGCAGGCAAATGTTTCTGTTTACAATAGTTGAAAACTGTAAGTATATTTAATCGTCTATAGCTTAAATTATTGCTTGTTTTTAGGAGGAACAGGATCAAACCCGCCTTCAAAAAAAGCATTGCATCTTAACAGACGGCGTACAGTAAGGTATAATCCGCGTATAATACCGTGCACTTCAAAAGCTTCTAATGCGTAGCTTGAACAGGATGGATAATAGCGACAAGCATTTGGAAGTAATGGTGATATACATTTCTTATAAAATTTTATTGGTAATACAAAACACTGCTTGGCAATAAACCTTAGGTTATTCATATTGTTTCTTAAAAAGTTTGTGCAGTTCTTCTTCTACGTCTTTATAGGTTAATTTATTAACCTTAATATGTTTTTTAGGTGTAATGACAATATCAGAATTTTGTGGAAGAGTTGCTTGGTTTAATCTGCAAAATTCGCGAAGTAGGCGTTTTAATCTGTTCCTTGCAATAGCATTTCCGATTTTTTTGCTTACAGCAAGTCCAACACGGCTTTGGTGCGCTTCATCTTGAGTAAGCACAAATGCAAGAAAATAACGCGAATAAATTTTAATCCCGTTATTGTAGCAGAGGGAAAATTCAGCTCTTTTTAATAGCCTTTTTTCCTTTCCCCAACCATATTCCATTATTCACCCTTTATTAAACATATATATGGCATAAGATTTCTTTACTTAAAACTAAGCAAAGACAGTCTTATGCCACTGAATAAGTAAAAGAGTTTGTATTAAGCAGATAAGCGCTTACGACCTTTTGCACGACGACGAGCAATAATCGCACGGCCGTTAGGTGTGCTCATGCGTTCACGGAAACCGTGAGTTCTTTTTCTTCTAATTTTGCTTGGTTGATAAGTACGTTTCATCTGTAACTCCTTAATATTCTATATTCTTATTAATGAATGTGCATTATTTATAAATGATTTGCATTCATAATTTCATAATGAACTTTGTCTTATATACGTACTTTTAGAATCAGTCAAGTTTAAATTTCTTAATTTTAAAAATAAAAAAATTAAAAGCGCAGATTTTTATCTTGCTAAAAAAATCTAAAAATGTTAGTTGGATATTCCTTATTCGTTCGTTGGCAGAATAAATGAATCTACAGAATTGTATAAATTTTTTTACAATGGTTTTTAGTGTCTATTCTTTGGAGTTTACATTATCATTTGATTTTATTGATTAATATTTGAAACTTACGCTATAATCTCAAAAGTAGTTCTTGTAAAAAAATCTTGACACTTTCCGATAATGGAAGTAGAATGTCTCTACAGCTATAACGTTCAAATGAAAGATGACTTTTATTTGGTTTAGCTTTATATTCACGAGACTTTGTTTATAGTCTATACGAGCGTGAATAGGAATAAAGATTTATATTTTTTTAATTTTTTCTGGAGGTTTTTATGAGATTCATAAAAGGTTTATTATTCGTTTTTGGTATGATGCTTGTTGCTAGCCCAGCAGCTGAAGCTCGTCAAGCAATTGGCGTTCACGAAAAAATCGTTGACGGTTTTGCTTACTTAGTAGACAACTCAGGTTCTATGATGATGGAACACATGGCTACTGGCGATCAAAAAATCGAAATGGCTAAAAGCATTGTTGTTAAATTAGACTCTTTAGTACCTGATTTACAATACAACTCAGCATTATGCCTTTTCTCACCAAACGTAACTGTTGTTGCTCCTAAAACATGGGCAAAAATGGAAATCGCTCAAGCTGCTTTAGACATCAGCAACCAAGAAAAAACTTTCGGTCGCTTCACAGAAATGGGTACATCTTTCCCAGCTATGTCTTCAGCTATGAACTCATTAGGTTCAGCTGCTGCAGTTTACATGATTTCTGATGGTAACGAAACTTTCGGTGCAACTCCAGCTCAAGCTGTTGCTGCTATGTACCAAGCTAACCCTAACCTCTTAGTTCACGTTATTTCTTTAGCTGATACAGCTGAAGGTAAAGCAAGACTTATGGAAGTTGCTGGTTTAAAAGCTGGTTCACAATACATCGACGGTCGTTTACTTCTTGATTCAGAAATGGCTGCTGAAAACTTAGTTTCTTCAACATTATATGTTGAAACAATTCCTAGCAAAGCTGTTTACGGCACACAAGAAGTTCTTTTCGCAGTTGGCAAATATGACATTATGCCTAAATATGCTAAAGAACTTGACGAACTTGCAGCTGTATTATCAACACGTCCAGAACTTAAAATCTATGTTGAAGGTCTTGCAGATCCATCAGGTAGCGAAGATTTCAACATGACTTTAGCTCAAAACCGTGCTAACGCTGTTGCTCAATACCTTGTAAACGCTGGTTGTGACGCTGAACAGTTCATCGCTAAAGGCCGTGGCGAAACAGATCACTTCCCTACATATCAATTAGATCGTCGTGTAGACATCATGGTTATTTGGCAATAATTGCAAAAAACTATTGATGCTACTAAGACATTAGTCTAGTATGTTAAAAGTTTAGGCCACTTCTTTATGAGGTGGCCTTTTTTTATTGCTATAACTCGATGTAGCAAGTGTTTGTGTGACTTAGACACATAAATTGATTTCAGAGATGTTGCTATCTTTTTTGAATAGATTAGACATAATAAATGTTAATAGAATAAGATAACTCAAGAATAGTGATAATTATTTACTTCAAACAGATATATGTTGACTGAGAAAGAATTTTTCTACTTATTATCTTCAGTCAATAAAATATGATAAAATTTATCAATGAGAAATGCGCCAAGAGGTGCAGTAAGTAGAATTGAAAATACTGCAGCTGAAAGAATAAGGTTTCCGCTCTCTAAGCCTAATGAGAGAGGAATAGCGCCTATAGCGGCTTGAACAGTTGCCTTTGGTAGGTAAGCAAATGCGCAGAATAATCGCTCTTTATAGCTAAGATTTGTCAATGAAAGAGATATAAATACTCCGCCTACCCTGAATAATAAAGAGATTGAAAGCATGATTATTACCATAACTCCTGCCGATAAGGCATAATTTATATCAACAGCAGCGCCAACAAGCACAAAAAGAATAAGTTCAGCTGCTATCCATAGTTTCCCAAATTTATCCGATAAACGCTTTGAAACTATTCCAATGCTTTTATATTTCAGCATACAAGCCATGCAGATAATTGCTAAAAGAGCAGAGTATGAGAGATAGTTTTCAAGAGCTTTTTCAAAATAAACAAGTAAAAATGCAATTGAAAGCATAATAATAATTTTAACACTATTTCTTATAAAGTGTTTTTTACTAAAGCAATATTCAAAAAACTCAGCAAGTAGATATCCACAACTACACCCAATAATAACACCAGTGGTGATTGAAGTTGGTATATTAATAAGGTTAAGAAAATCCATATTTCCAGCTAGAGACATACTAAGAAAAGTTGAAAAAAGTAGAATAACAAAAATATCATCACAAGTAGATGAGGCTAATATTAATTGAGGGATAGATTTTTTTGTGCCATATTTCTTCTCAATAAGTTCAATCATACGTGGTACAATAACGGCTGGTGAAACTGCAGCAATAACGCTTCCCATAAGTAAAGCGTCAATGCTAGATATATTAAATAGTAATGGCGCAAAAAAATAAAATGCTGCAATTTCAAAAAGTGCTGGTATAAATGACATAAGGAAAGCTGGTCTACCAACTTTTTCTAAATCAGAAAAATTCAAGCTGAGTCCTGCTTTCAATAAAATAATAATAAGAGCTAACTGCCTTAAATCTGCGGAAATAAAAAGAATAGTATCATTGAGTGCATTAAATACGAAAGGCCCAAGTAAAATACCTGTAAAAAGCATTCCTACAATTCGTGGAAGTTTTAATCTTTGGCAAATTGAAGCAAAGATAAGGGCAAAGATAAAAATTAATGCAAGTGAATAAAGCATAATGCATTTCCTCCAAAATACTTTTACATAAATTTGAGAATAGTAGATTTAGATTTAATGCGCAAGTTTTAGTGTTAGTTAAATAGTTAATTTAAAAAAGAAAGCCACTTTCTTTCCTATGGGGGCAGGAAAAAAAAGTGGCTTTCTCGTGTATATTAGTTTATAGAACTATTTTACTTCTGTGAAGTCAGCGTCCATTACGTCATCATCAGCTTTTGGTTGCTCAGCTTGTGCGCCAGCTTGCCCATCTTGAGCTTGTGATTGGTTATAGAGCTGTTCTGCAATTTTGTGTGAAGCTTGTGAAAGTTCATCAGTAGCAGCTTTGATAGCAGCTTCATCTTCGCCTTCGAGTACTGATTTAAGTGCAGCAATTTTTGCTTCAACATCTGATTTTAGAGCAGGGTCAAGTTTATCGCCTAACTCTGTCATTGAGCGTTCGCTTGTATAGATAAGGCTATCAGCTTGGTTTTTAGCTTCAATCAATTGTTGTTTTTGTTTGTCTTCAGAAGCGTGTGATTCAGCTTCTTTTACAAATTTTTGAATTTCTTCTTCTGATAAACCTGAAGAAGCAGTGATTTGAATTGATTGAACTTTACCTGTTCCAAGATCTTTAGCAGATACGTTTACAATACCGTTAGCGTCAATATCAAATGTTACTTCGATTTGTGGAACGCCACGTGGTGCTGGTGGAATACCTGTAAGGTCAAAGCGAG
This sequence comes from uncultured Desulfovibrionaceae bacterium, assembly GCA_964370245.1. Classification (GTDB taxonomy): domain Bacteria; phylum Desulfobacterota; class Desulfovibrionia; order Desulfovibrionales; family Desulfovibrionaceae; genus CAYJAZ01. The sequence continues at coordinate 2,068 of CAYJIN010000003.1, read as the reverse complement.
CCAATGTCATGTTATTTGATGCCATTGGGCGTTCACCTTGAAGAACGTGGATAGAAACTGAAGGTTGATTTTCAGAAGCTGTTGTGAAAGTTTGGCTTTTCTTTGTAGGAATAGTTGTATTTCTTTCGATAAGCTTTGTGAAAACGCCGCCCATTGTTTCAATACCAAGTGAAAGAGGTGTAACGTCAAGAAGAAGGATATCAGTAACGTCACCAGCTAAGATACCGCCTTGAATAGCAGCACCCATAGCAACAACTTCATCAGGGTTTACTGTACGGTTTGGTTCTTTACCAAAGAATTCAGAAACTTTCTTTTGAACGAGTGGCATACGTGTCATACCGCCAACTAGAACGATTTCATCAATTTCATTTGCTGATAAACCAGCGTCAGCTAAAGCTTTTTTGCAAGGTTCGATTGTTCTTGTTACAAGTGGGTCAACCAATTGTTCTAATTTAGCACGGCTAAGTTTGAGCATTAAGTGTTTAGGACCTGATGCATCAGCTGTGATAAACGGAAGGTTGATTTCAGTTTCCATGCTTGTTGAAAGTTCTTTTTTAGCAGCTTCTGCTGATTCTTTCAAGCGTTGAAGTGCCATTCTATCTTGTGATAAATCAATACCGTTTGATTTTTTGAATTCTTCAACTAAGTGGTTGATAATAGCTTGGTCAAAGTCTTCACCACCAAGGAATGTATCACCATTGGTTGCGCGAACTTCAACAACATTATCGCCTACTTCAAGGATTGAAATATCGAATGTACCGCCACCTAAGTCGAATACAGCAATTTTTTCATTTGCTTTTTTATCAAAACCATAAGCAAGTGAAGCTGCAGTTGGTTCGTTGATAATACGTTTTACATCTAAACCAGCAATACGGCCAGCATCTTTAGTTGCTTGACGTTGTGCATCGTTGAAGTAAGCAGGAACTGTGATAACAGCTTCAGTTACTTTTTCGCCTAAATATGCTTCAGCGTCAGCTTTGAGTTGTGATAAGATGATAGCTGAAACTTCTGGTGGGCTATAATCTCTGCCATCAACTTGAACAGCAGCATCGCCGTTTGAACCAGCAACAATAGCATAAGGTGAATGTTCTTTCCAACGTGTAACTTCAGTTGCATCAGCTCTACGACCCATAAGACGTTTCACTGCAAAGATTGTGCGTTCTGGATTTGTCACAGCTTGACGTTTTGCTGTTTCACCAACAAGACGTTCTTTGTCTGTAATAGCTACGATTGAAGGGGTAGTGCGACCACCGTTAGGGTTGGTAACGCACTTTGGCTCTTTACCTTCCATAATATAGACGCATGAGTTGGTTGTACCTAAATCGATACCAATAATTTTACCCATAATTTGACTCCCAAATATATATAAATAAATTTTGTTTTCGAAATATAAGTTAATCTCTATTTTAATAACGTCTAGTGCTTAACTGAAATTTTTTTCATTTTTTTTTGAAAAAAATAACAAAGCCTGTATAGAGGCGCAGAAAAGATAGTTAAAAAAATAGAAACCTATGTTTTTGCATAGGTTTCTAATGTGTTATAATTAGCTAATTATCTCTAAATAGAGAAATTGCAACTATTTTTTATAGATTTTTACTAAGTTTGTTCCACGTGGTGGTTGTGCTGGGCTTGGTTGACCAGCTGTAATAACAACATCTTCACCGTGATCAAAAACTGGGTTTGTTGCAATAAAATGTTGCGCTCTTGCTAAGTGGCCTACATCAGGATCATCCACTGCGTAACAAGGAATAACGCCCCAAACGAAGTTTAAGTCGTGTAATGTTTGTGAATTTGGTGTGAGCCCATACACTGCTTGCTCAGGACGGCATGAAGAAATCATACGTGCTGATGAACCAGTGAGTGAGTGAGCAACAATACTTTTACTATCCGCTTTTGAAGCAAGTAAACATGCTGCATAAGCTAAAAATTCAGCGCTTCCGCCTTTTTCAGCACCAGGTTCACGTAATTCACGAGTTTCAAGAAGAATTGTTTCAGCTTCAGTAGTGATTTTATTCATATATTCAACAGTTTCAACAGGATAGTTACCCATTGCTGTTTCTTCTGAAAG
>CAYJIN010000002.1:0-66054 GCA_964370245.1 uncultured Desulfovibrionaceae bacterium | reverse complement strand
TTATCAACCACATGAAAGAGTTTGAATCATTGCAAGACTTTTTCAGTGCAGTATCTTTACTTGCAGTTATAGATTTACCATTTATGGTTCTCTTCTTAGCTGTTGTATTGTTTATTGGTGGGCCAGTAGTGTTTGTTCCAATTGTTGCTATTATTGTTTTATTGACAACAATATATATTATGCAAATAACTGTAAAAAAATTCTCAATGCTTAACCATCAATCGAATGTAGAAAAAAATGCGCATTTAGTTGAAATGGTAACAGGTATGGAAGCTATTAAAATGGCTGTTGCAGAAAATCGTATGCTGCAAATTTGGGAAAAAGTTATTGCATACTCAGCTGAAGTTGCTGCAAACTCAAAAAGAACAACAACTTTAGCCGTAAACTTTGCTACATTTACTTCACATTTAGTTTCCGTAACTCTTATTGTTTGGGGTGTTTACCTTATCGGTCAAAACACACTTACAATGGGTGGTCTTATTGCTTGTAATATTTTGATTGGTCGTTCGATGTCATTTGTTATGCAAATTGCATCCTTAATGACACGATATCAGCAAGCTCAAATTTCATTAAAAGTATTGAACCACTTGATGGATTTACCATCAGAACGTAATACCTCTTCACACCTTGTAGAGTTTGGTGATTTACAGCATTCACTTGAATTAACAAAAGTTACCTTTACTTATAAAGGTGCGCATCTTCCAACAATTGATGATGTTAGCTTAGTTATTCAACCTGGTGAAAAAGTTGGTATTATTGGTAATATGGGTTCAGGTAAGTCAACTCTTGCTCGACTATTATGTGGTCTTTATACACCTACAGCTGGTGCTGTAAAGTTTGGTGGTGTTGATTTACGACGTTTAGATATGTCTGAATTCCGTACTCGTGTAAGTTTTCTTCCGCAAGATCCTTTACTTTTCCACGGTAGTATTCGTGAAAATATTGCCTTAGGTTCAATTCACATTCCTGATCAATTAGTTGTAAGAGCTGCTTGGGTTGCTGGTGTGCATGAATTTGTACAACATACTCCCGAAGGTTATGCAATGCAGGTTGGTGAAAAAGGACAAAATTTATCGGGCGGTCAAAAGCAAGCTGTTGCATTAGCACGTGCTTTATTGCATGACCCTGATATTATTATTCTTGATGAGCCAACTTCAAATATTGATGGCGCGACTGAAGCTAGAATTAAATCACGTTTAAGAAAAATTATTCAAAACAAAACTTTAATTATTAATATGCACCGTATGAGCTTGTTAGAGCTCACAACAAGACTTATTGTTGTTCAAGACGGTAAAATTGTTGCTGATGGTCCTACAAAAGAAGTATATGCATGGTTAAACAGCAAACAACAAGCTCCAACAGTTGATAATCAAAATCAAGATCAAAAAGCGGAACAAGGCCCAAATCATGCACAAAAGCCAACAGTTGCTAATTCATTAGTAAATAATCAACCAGGAAATACTGATCCTAAAAGAGTGAAATCTAGTGAACAAGCACCAAATGCTTCTTTAAAACTTCAAGAAGAAAACGAAAAAAATAATAGTGCTGAACAAGCATATCCTGATGATTTTGTAAAAGTAACTGATAAACATGGTCAGGATGCATAAGCTTTTATACTAGCCTATGTGTGATAGATATTATGTTCTAATCGTTAATTTGAAGTTCTAAAATTAAGTGAGAATAGAATGAGCAATACAAATAATAATTCTGGTGTAACACCAATTGGTAAAATAAAGCCTAAAAAAGTTCCAGCTTATCAAGCAAAAGCAGGAAGTGATGAGGCAGCTAGTAAAATTGAAGAGAGTAAAAATAACGCTTTAGCGCAGCAAAATTCAATTGTTGAAATGAAGCAAGAAGATATTTTACCTACTACAAATGAAGCAAAAGCTGTTCAACCTGTTGCCGATAAATCTGGACTTTCATCAGTTGGTCTTGATGCTAGTCAAGCTCAAAAATCTTTCGCAGATCAAGCTAATAAAACTTCACCACAGCAAGCTCAGAGTCAACCTGCTCAGCAAATTACAAAAGAAAATCAAGCAAAAAAAGATGAAGCTGCACATTTATTTTCAGGGAAAAGAGATCAAATCTCCGATGAAGATAAAGCATTTTTAGGTGATATTGATGCAGTTTGGAATGATACAGGTTCAAAAAAACAAAGAGTTGTAACACTTCTCATCTTAGGTTTATTACTTTCATTTATTGCGTGGGCTTCATGGGCAACAGTTGATGAACTAACACGTGGACAAGGTCAAGTTATTGCATCTTCAAGAACTCAAGTTATCACTCACTTGGAGGGTGGTATTCTTATGGATATTCTCGTAACAGAGGGTGTTATTGTTGAAGAAGGGCAAGTTTTAGCACGTGTTGAAAACGTTGCAGCCGAATCTGTTATTCGTGATACGCAGCAAAAAATTTACAATCTCGATGCTTCAATTATTCGTTTACGCGCTGAATTAAGAAATGAAGCTTTGGTTTACTCCCAAGAACTTATTGATGCAGCACCTGATGTTGTTGCATTACAAACACAAGTGTATAATACAAGACGTTTACAATTCGAATCTGAGTTAAGTGTTTTAGCAGCTCAAAGCCAGCAAGCACAATTTGAACTTGACGATTTAGAAAAACGTCTGCTCACTGTTGAACAAACTCATCAACTAACTTCACAAAGATTGAACTTAGCTCGTCCTATGGTTGATCGTGGCTTGTATGCTGAAGTAGATTTTCTTAATCTACAACAAGAGATAGTAAGCCTTGAAGGTGAAATGAGCACACTACAAAGTAATATTTCTAAAGCTACTACTGCTATTGAAGAAACTGAGCTTAAACAAAGAGTTTTCAAGTCAGAATATGATACAAAACTTATTGCTGAAATTAACGAATTAACATCAGAAGTAAATTCTCTCAAAGAAACACTTACAACTGGTCAAGATAGAGTAGTAAGAACAGAAATCCGTTCACCTATGCGTGGTGTTGTTAACCGTATTGTTCTAAACACACGTGGTTCTGCGGTTCGTCCTGGTGAGCCAATTATGGAAGTTGTTCCTTTAGATGATACTCTTCTTATTGAAGCAAAAATTCGTCCTGCTGATATCGGTTTTATTTATCCTAATCAATACGCAATGGTTAAACTTACAGCTTATGACTTTTCAATTTTCGGTGGCTTAGAAGCATATGTTGAACAAATCAGTGCTGATACTACTGAAGGTCCAAACCAAGAATACTTTTACCTTGTAAAATTACGCACAAAAGAAAATAGACTTGAATATCGTGGTGAAACTCTTCCAATTATTCCTGGAATGATCGCAAGTGTTGATATTGTTACTGGTAAAAAGACAATTATGCAGTATCTATTAAAACCGATACTAAAGGCTAAGGATAATGCGCTTAGAGAACGCTAAGAGATCACTAGCAAATTATAAAATAATTATGAAAAACTTTATTAGGAGGGATTTACCTTCTAGTAAAGTTTTTCGTGCTATTTTTCTTTTAACACTTCTTCTTACCTTTACTTGCACTTCTTTCTATTCAAATAATGTTTATGCAGCTGAAAAAATTAATCTTTTTGGTACAAAAGAGTTTAGAAGTAGAATTTCTACACTTCCGCAATGGGTAAGTGTTTTAGAAAGAAATGCTGCCTCACCTATTTTAGTTGATGGATTTATGTTGAATAAGAATACATCGTGGAATAGTTTGAAGGAACGTTTGCAAAATCTTTCAAAAATGGAACAATTACGTGAAGTGAATAAGTTTTGGAATCAATGGCCTTATAGACTAGATCAAACCGTTTATAAAAAACCCGATTATTGGGCAATTCCAAAACAATTTCAAAAAACATCAGGCGATTGTGAAGATTATGCAATTGCAAAGTATTTTACGCTGAAAGAATTAGGCTTTAATCCTGATGATATGCGACTTATTATAGTAATAGAAAAAATTAGAAATATTGCACACGCTATTTTAGGTGTTTACATGGATGGCGATGTGTATATTCTTGATAACTTGTCAAATGCAGTTTTATCACATACCAAACTCGGTAACTATGAACCTCAATATTCTGTTAATGAAAAATACAGATGGGGTCATGTAAGAAGTAAGAAAAAATAGTTTAAGTTTTATAATTGTTAGATATAAAGATTATTGGAGTAAGTAATGAAAACTAATGAACAAAATCCACTTTATGCCTTAATGCAGAAAAAGTATGCAATTTTGATTATTGCTGGTTTGCTTATGTTTATTTTTACAGCTGCATATTATGTATGCACTGTAAGTTTAGAGAGCAAGAAAAAAGCAATACTTGATGAAGAAAATATTGTGCTTACAACATGGGTGCAAGGCACAGTGCAAGCGATGAACATCTGGACAGAAAGTGTTGATGAGCAAGGGCAAAGAGTGAGCACATCTGAACTTTATCGTATGTTTCTAGAAGAAGTTCGTATGGCTGGTGATGCTGTTGCAAGTGAAATTAATACACTTGATACACAAACACGCAATCTTAATCCTGATTATGATACTTTTATTGAACAAGTTCCGCTCATGCGTGATGTTCTTTATGATTTTATGTCATATAATGGTATGACAGATGCAAGACTTATTGGCGCAAACGGCACTACAATTCTTTCAGGTTTACAAATACCTACACCTCTTACTGAAGATCAAAAAAATGCTGCGCTAAAAGCTATTGAAACAAATACAATTACATTCGCTCCAATACGATCATCTGCAGCAACTATGGTTATAGATTATGCTCTTCCAATTCCACCTCTTTTTGTAGAAAATAGTGAAAAACCTATTGCGGCATTACTTTTAACTTTACCAGTTACAAATCAAATAGCGCAATTTTTATCACGTGAACTACATTCAGAATCAGGCTTAGTTCCACAAATCATTCAAAAAAATGGTGATGTGTTCCAAAGCATTCAAATTCAATCTCCACAACCGCAAGAAGTTAAAAATACTGTAAGTTTTGAAAATGGTATTCTGCCTTTTGGTGTAAGATTATCTGTTGCATCAAACCAAGAAGTGTATTCTTATGGTGAAAAAGTTCCTGGCCTTGACTTATATGTAGTTTTAGAAAACCCAAGTGTAAATATTAATCAAATATTCAAGTCATTAGCATGGACTACCTATGGTTTAGGTGCGCTTGCAAGTTTAGGTGTAACTTTACTTTTTGCTTTATTATGGTGGGTAGTTATTGGTACAGAACAAAAAGCTGTAGCAACACGTTTCAGAAATCTTTATGATGTTATCGCACAACAAAAAGGTTTACTCGACAGTATTAATCTTTCCTTAGAAGTTGGTTTGATTTTAGTTGACTCTTCAGGTTTTATTAAAATTTCAAACAAAACTTTTAATGAAATTGTTGATGCTGATGACGAAAAAATGAAAGATGCTAATTTAATGTCAGTTTTTGCTCCTCAATTAGCTGCTAGTTTTATGGAAAAAGTAAATCATGTTGTGAAAGAGGGTAATCCGCTAAACTTTGAAATTGAAGTTGAGAAACCGCATGATACTTTATTATTCCGTGTAACTCTTTATCCTTTCCATGATAACCCGAATGATAACATTGATAATACTGATATTTCAGGTGCTGTTGCAACTCTTCAAGATATTACTGCCTTTAGACGTAATAGTGAGAAAAACAGAAAGCAACAAGAAAATATTGTACATGCTTTTGTTCGCGCAATTGAAGGTGTTGACCCATACTTAACAGGGCATTCACAAATGATGTCAAATGTTGGTGTTTTGATGGCTAAGCATATGGGTATGAGCCCTGAAGAAGTTCAAACTGTTGATAATGCTTCCATTTTCTCACAAATTGGTAAACTCTTTATTAGCCGCGATATTCTTACAAAAACAGGTAAACTTGACGAATCAGAGCTTGCTGAAATTAAAAAACTTCCAATTAAAGCGCATGAAGTTCTTTCTGGCATCGGGTTTAGTGCTCCAATTGCTTCTTCGGTTCTTGAAATGTATGAACAAATGGATGGTAATGGTTACCCTAAAGGTCTAAAAGGTAGCGAAATTATTATACAAGCACGTATTCTTGCTATTACTAATGCTTTTTGCGCTATGATTAGTGAACGTGCTTTTAGAAAAGGTTTACCAATTTCAGATGCTTTAGGAAGACTTAGTGAAGATCAAAATAAATTCGACCAAGAATTAGTAAAAATTCTTACTGAAGTTATCAACACACCAGAAGGTGCTAAAGCTTTAATTGTTGAAAAATCCTAATAATCTACTTTAAAATATCTCTAAGCCCTTTTTTACCTCGTGTAAAGAAGGGCTTTTATATTTATAAATAAAAGTATAAAACTATTTGAATTGAAACATAAAAGAAACTTATGTTTATAATAAAAAAAAATTGATTTTTCCAAAAAAATGTTTTATTATAATTCTAGTTAGAAACTTATAATTTTAAACTTACTTGGGAAAAGCATGAAAATTCTTTTTATTTCAAAATATTATCCAGCAAGGTTTCAAAATATTTTGCTATATTTTTCTCTGAAAAATACTGACCAAGTACATTTTTTTTCTGAATATAGGCATAAAAAGTTATCTCATAAAAACATTATATATACTAATATAAGATTTCCAAAAGTATATTATAAAGGAAACAAAGCAGAACAAAATTCTATTCGTTTATTACGAAGAGGGTTAATTTTTTCTAATGCTCTTTTGCGTTTAAAAAACACAGGCTTTACTCCTGATTTTATTTTTCTTGACTCAAATCACGCTACTTCTTTTTCATTGCACAGGGTGTTTCCTAATGTGCCAACTATTTGTTTTTGTGATTGGTTTATTCCTGAAGATGAACTCAATGAAGAACTTTCTATAACTAGGGAAGAGGAAGATCCTTTTCTTCTTTCGCATGGTGTGAATAATATGTTTCAAATGGAAACTATTCGCCATGCAACTAAGCTTATTACTTTTTCTCAATATCAAAAAAAATCTTATCCGGAATTTTTGCAAAAAAAAATGACTATAATTAATGAAGGTATTAATACAGACTTTTTTTCACCTGCAAAAAAAGACATTATTCCTGACTATTTAAAAGGTTATGAAGAGAATGATTTAATTCTTTTTGCACCACGAGTTTTTAAAAAAACTCCCGAACAGCTCAATGCTTTAAAAGCATTAAAAACTGTTTTCAATGAAAACCCATCTGCACGTGTTCTTATGCTTACAAAAGATAAAACGAGTCAAGAAGATTTTAATGAGATTTTTTCTGAATTTGAAAAAATACTATCCCACTATAAAGATAGAATTATTTTGCATACAAATGCAACTATTGAAGAGTATAGGGCAGCGTTAATTTATTCAAAGATACATTTGTTTTTCTTTGATCAACTTTTTGTTAATTCTTCTTTCTATGAGGCTTTAGCATGTAGTAGTCTCGTAATTGCACAAGATCATCCTGCTTTAGAAGAGTTTATAATTCATGGTACAAATGGCTATTTATCGAATTACAAAAGTGATGTAGAACTTTCTAAATTAATGCTTGAAATACTTTCTGATAATGAAAAACAAAACCTTGTTAGAGTGCAAGCTAGAAAATATTCAAGTACAAGATTTTCATTCAAAACTGAAGTAAACAAACTTTTAAAAATTATATCTACTCTTGAACAAAAAGAAATTGAAGAGTAAAATTTTCTCGTATTAGGATGTGATGATAGTATTGTTTATGTTGGAATTTTTTTAGTATCTAATAGTATCTAATAGTAAACAAAAAAGGGAATTGAGTTTCAATTCCCTTTTATTTTCTTTATAACACGAATTTAGAAACTAACTTTGCTCATTGAATCTTGCAGTTCTTGCGCTTGCTTTGCTAATTCACGAATTGCATCAGCGGACTGCAATATAGCTTCAGCATTTTTATTCACAACTTCATTAATATCGCTCATTGATTGTGAAATTTCTTCTGAAACTGTTGTTTGTTCACCAGCAGCATTTGCAATTTGATGAATCATATCTGTGTTTTGACCTGTTACGCTTGCAATTTCTTGCAATGAGCTTTCTGAAAGTTCTGCAAATTCAGCTGTTTGTGTAATTTGAAGAACAACACGTTTCACTTCATCTTGATTTGCATTACTTGAATCTTGAATTGAGCGAACACTTTCACCAACTTCACGAGTTGCATCCATTGTTTTTTCAGCAAGTTTTCTTACTTCATCAGCAACAACAGCAAATCCACGTCCAGCTTCGCCAGCTCTTGCTGCTTCAATAGCGGCGTTTAATGCAAGTAGGTTAGTTTGATCTGCAATATCGTTGATCACATTGATAATGCTTCCAATACCTTCAGAAAGGCTATCAAGTTTTTCCATATTTGATTTAAGATTTTCAGCAGAATTTGTTAATGAACTCATAGCTTCTGACATTTTAAGAATTGTTGTAATTCCTTCTCTTGCTTTTTCAAGAACGATATTACTTTGATCTGCAGTATTTGAAGCGTTTGAAGCAACCTCTTGCACAGAGGCATTCATTTCAGTCATTGCAGTGCTAGTGCTTTCAATTCGTTCACGTTGGAAATTTGATCCTTCAACAATATATTCAGTTTGTGATGAAAGTTCATCAGCTGCTGAAGCAACCCTTGCAGCAACTTCAATTGCTTGATCAGTCATTTGCTTGATTGCCTGACCTTGTTTTTGAACTTTAGTAATATCAGCTAAAAATTCAACATAACCAATAGGTTGATTGTTTAAATCATAGAGTGGGCTTGCTTGTACATCAAAGAAATATTCTTCATTATTTGGCAAACATGGTGCAATAGCATTTATTTGATCACCTTTATTGAATGCTGTTAATCCAAGACAGTTTTCATTACCACATGCAGGTGACCTAAAATGGTTGCCACAATTTGTGCCAAGAGGATTATCATTTTTTATGAATTTTTTACCTATTTCATTTATATAAAGTATTGTATTATCAGAAGTTGCAGTAAATACAGCAACTGACATAGTATCAATTAGTTTACGATAACAACTAGCCATAATATTGAAATTATTTGCTAGGTCTGCGAAACTATTGTTATATTTGTCTTTTTCAATTTCACTAGCCAAGTAACCACTAGAAACACTATTGGCATTTGTATAAAAATCTTCTTTTAGTGTAGTAAGTGTATTAGTGATTTCTTTTATACCATTTAATACAAGACCAATATCGCCTTTTTCTGTAATGCCAGAATGTGCATCAAAACGCCCTTGTGCTATACTTTGTGCATAATTAGCCATTTTTGTAAGAGTAGAAGAAAGCTTAGTAACAATAATAATAGTTACTAAAGCACTTACAATAACAGCTATTGCAGAAATTATAAGCACTTGTTTTGATGCATTTTGTGAAAGATTAGTTACCGCTTTTAACTCGTTTTTTGCACCATCAGCAGCAGTAATGCTTAATGGTAAAATAATCTTCATGATATTTGAGCGAATAGTATCTAATTCAGATATTTCTTCTGCTAATTTACTACTTTCCGCTTCAAGTTTATGTGCTATTTCTTCAAAATTGATTCTTTTTGATTCAAGACTATCAAAAGGAGTTATATCCGCAAAGAAGTGTTTATCTTTCATTTCTAAAATACTATTAATATCTTCTAAGAGGATTTCTTCAGCTTCTATAGCCTTTTCAAAGGATTTTTGATTTTGTGAAAGTAGATAAGCTTCTAAATGTCCTTGGTAATTTATAATTTCTCTCTCAGCTTCATTTACTTTCTCTATAGCTTCCAAATCATTTGCGTTAAACATAAGATGTAGAATATCTGATAAAGCTTTCATAAGTTCTTTTTCAGCAAAAACTAAATCCGTAGTTATAGCTTTTCTTAGCTCTCTACTATGTGTAAAATAATTGTCTAAGGATTTATTTAATTGTTCTAAATATGTAACAATATCTTGAATTTTACTTTTCGATTTATCAGGTACTATATTAATAAGCTGTTTATTATCATCAAGAGCACGCTTAACAGAAGCTTTTACACTATCAATATCTGATTGATTTTGATGTAAACTAAATTGATCAAGGTGGTAAGCAATTTTATAAATATCAATTTCTGTTCTATAAGTGATTGAATCAGCAGAATCGAAATTTAAAAATTCTTCTAAATTTTTACTTGATTCACTTGCAGATTGATAGCTTATAAATGCTAAAAAGATTGTCATACAGGTTAGAAAAGTAAAACCTAATATGATGCGAAGTTTGCTTGTCATACAGCCTCCAAAGTAGAGATAAAAACAGTTATTTATGAAATGTTTTCTAAAAGTAATAAAATCTAAGCTAATTTATAGATTAAATTTCACATAAATCTTATCGACTTAATTTCTAATTACTATAGTATAATAAGACTTTTATTAAAGTTCGTCAAATAATTTTGCCTTCAACTTGTCTAATTTGTTGATATATCAGAATATTATTCTTCTTGCTAAAATGACTAAAATATATTCTAATGCGCAGTCAAAGTGAGTTTTTATTGTATAAAAATAATGTATAGTAAACTTTTACTTTGTAGCAAAATTTTTTATTGCAAGACAGTTCGTTGACCATCCTGTCTATAAACAAAACTAGGAACTACTTCACTTTTGAAGATGGTTTCTCTTATTTTAGGAGAAAATAATGAGAAGAATACTTATATTATAGATATACCTTTCATTTTTTGGTTTACTTCACTTTTTATGAAGTTATTTTTATGATTTTTTATATTTTATATTGTATTAATCTAACATAATTGCTTTTCAGCATGTTTTTGAGGAAAAAATGACAAACGAAATTCTTTTAATTTTTTCAATGTTTTTTGCATATTCAATGGTTTTGGTTTTTTATAAATTTTTTGGTAAAGTTGGGCTTTATTCTTGGACAGCCATTCTCTCAATAGCTGCAAATATTGAAGTTCTTATACTTGTTGATGCATTTGGAATTGAGCAAACTTTAGGTAATGTTTTATTTGCTTCAAACTTTTTAGTTTCTGATATTTTGTCTGAAAATGAATCTAAGGAAGATGCGAATAGAGCTGTAAAGATTGGTATACTTTCAAGCGTTTCTTTTATTTTTATAAGTCAAATTTGGCTGTTATATACACCAAGTGTAAACGATTGGGCATTTAGTTCAATTAAAGAGATTTTCACATCAACACCACGTGTTATGTTTGCTGGTTTAGCAGTTTATGCATTTTCACAATGGTTAGATGTTCAGCTATATCACATACTTTGGGAAAAATCGAAAAATTATTTTGGTAATACTAAAAGAGGATTATGGTTTAGAAATAACTGTTCTACACTAATTTCACAAATTTTTAATACTGTTTTATTTACAATTTTAGCATTCTATAATGTTTTTGAAATAGAAATCATTATTAGCATTATTATTTCTTCATATACTATTTTTGCTGTAACGGCTATTTGTGATACTCCTGTTGTTTATCTTTCACGTATTATCAAAAAAAATGAAAAATCATAGATAAAATACAGCAATATTAAACTAAGGCTCGATTTTATCGGGCTTTTTTTGTTATAAGATATCTTGATTTTATACTTTAGCGCTGTTATATTTAGTTCAACTTTTGTTCACTGGAGTAATTTATGAAAAAAAAGTATATAATTTCATGCGAAGTCTTTAGGCCAGAAATTGAATTTCTTATTTCTCAAAAAAGTAATGAATATTGTATTGTTTACCTTGAGCAAGGTTTGCATTATTATCCTGATAAATTACGAGCTGAAACACAAGAAGCTGTGAATAAAATGGAAGAAGAATTTGCACCTGATGAAATTTTGATGGGTTTTGGTTTTTGTGGAACAGGGCTTGAAACAGTAACTGCAGAAAAAGCATTACTTATTTTCCCTAAAACGCATGATTGTATTCCTCTTATTCTTGGAACAGGGCCAGATGGTGAAAGGCGTGATTCGCGCTTTGCTGAAACAGTTTGGCTTTCAGCAGGTTGGATTGATTATGCAACATGCAGATATATCAGAGATAAAGAAGAAAGATATCAAGAATATCTAGAAAAGTATGATGAAGATACGGCAGATTATTTAATTGGTGTTGAATTTGATTTCACTAAAATGTATAAAAACGTAACTTTTGTGAAATGGGATGAAATTTTTAAAGAAGAATTAATCACAGGCAATAAAGGCGCACAAGATATTGCTAATATTTGTGAACTTCCACTTGAAATTATTACAGGTGAAAGCTGGTATTTGAAAGAATTTGTTGAGGGTGGAGTAGATACTAATAAATTTTTCCACGTAAAAGCAGGCGATTATTTACACTTAAATAATGAAGGAATTTTATCTGTAAAACAAATATAAAACTATCTGAAATATAATAATAAATATATTTTAAAGTTAAAGTATTACATAAAAAAAGACTAGCATTTTATAAATGGCTAGTCTATTTATATAGCATAACTTAAGCTAATCTGTTTTTACTGGTAAAAGCGTAAGTTTACCTTCTGTATCTAAATCAAGAGTGAAGTAGGGTTCGATATGGAAAAAATTATTTTTATTGCCACCACCACGCAAAAACTCTTCTAAATAGTCAGAGGAACCTTGTGTTTCAGTATAAGGTAAGCCCATATCCGCAACAACTGCTTTTGAGTTTTTGATAATCTCATCATTGATAATTGCTTCCCATCGAATAAAACACACAGCTTTATATTGAGTTTTCCATGCATACTCAACTTCCATAAGATAATCAGCAGAATCTTGGCCATAATCTTCAACATATTTTTTATAGCGTTCTTCTCTTTCTTTTATGTGGAAATTACAAGAATAGCTTGACCAACCAGCGGAAAGCCAATAAGTTTCAGCATTTTCGCGTGGGCGAATATCATTATCAGGGCCAGTACCAAGCAAGAGTGGAACGCAGTCATGCACTTTTGGTACAATCAGTAGAGCCTTTTTAGAGTGAACGCCACTGAGGCCTCTACCACATAAACCATAAGCAAGGAAAATTCTTTCAGGAGCATGTTCTTCTTCAAGTTTATCAATTTCTTTTTGCACGCCTTCTACAATAGTTGCTGGTAATTCATGCAAGCCTTGTTCAAGATAAATTATAGTTGGTGCATAAGAATTTTTTTTGCATAAATATTCTAATTCATTGCGAAAAACATCGCAGGCAATAATAAAAGTTTTTTCATCTTTTGCTGCTGAAAATAAAGAATTTAATTCATTGGAAAGTTGTGACATTTTATAACCTATTTATTTGCTATGTATATTGAAGAATTGTTCTTCATTTTTTAAATATAAGAAAAGTGAAAAAGCCATAATCCATACAATAAACAGAAATGGCGCGCCAGCAATAACTGCTATTGCTTGAATTCCACTTACGCCACCTAAATTTATAACGATAATAGCTAAAAGTCCAATAATAATTCCCCAAATAATAAGGTGAAATTTCGGTGGATTAAGTGAACCATTTGTCATTTGCATTGCAATAAAATATGAAGCGCAATTTGCAGCAGTAAGAACAAAAGTTATTATGTTTAGTAATATTAGACTTTTCATGAATATACCACCACCAAAAGCTTCAATAAGAGCATAAACAACTAAAGCAGGGTCTTTATTTACTCTTGCCATAATATCAAGCAGTTGATTTTGATCAACATATTGAGCGCCTGTGCCCATAATTCCAACCCAAACAAGTGTTACTGTTACGGGTAGAATCAAAACTCCAAGTATGAACTGTCGAATAGTGCGTCCACGAGAAATTCTTGCAATAAAACCGCCAACATAAGGTGCCCATGCAATATTCCATAGATAATAAAAGATACTCCAAGTGCCAGGCCAATTATCGGTTTGTTTTGTAGAATCGGTGAATAATGCCATTTTAAAAAATGAACTTGTGTAAGCGCCAAGTGTGTCTATTATACCGTTGAGCATAGTAGCTGTCGGCCCTGAAATAAGAAGAAAACTAAACCAAATTGCAAGTATGTAAATGTTAGAATCGCCTAAGAAAGTCATACCTTTTTCAAGGCCTGAACATGCAGCAGTTACATAAATAATTGTAAAGATAATCATTATATATATTTGATGCAGTGGAGTTACTTCTATGCCAAAAACATCATATATGCCAGCTGAAATTAGTAAAATTCCAGTCGCTAATGCCATAGAAATGGCAAAAATAGTTCCTATCATCCCAATAATAGAGGCTATTTTTCCATAAATTGAGGTATCAGTTTTCTCTTTTAAGATACCTAATAATGAACCAGATATTGTCATGGGTTTTGATTGGCGAAAAGCTGGAACAGCAATTGCTAAGGCAACCAAAGCCCAGGGTGTCCACATATGAAAACCCCAATTATAAAAGGTGATTGCTTTTGCTAGACTAAGTGCTTCTTTAGTTTGTGATTCATAGAGATATGGTGTTGTATAGTAATGCCATAAAGGTTCAACAATTGGCCAAAAACAAAAGCCAGAACCAACGCCAGCACCAAAAAGTAAAGCAACCCAAGAAAAAGTTGAAAGTTCAGGTTTTTCATCGTCTTTACCTAGTTTTTTTTCACCATATTTTGAAAAAGCTAAATAAAGTAAAAAACATAGAAAAACATTCAAACTAATAACAATAAACCAAGAAATATTAGAAATTATAGCACTTCTGAGAAAATTAATTGTTTCACTAAATGCAGTAAAATCAAAAAAAGCGTAGCTAAGAATAGCTATCAAAGAAGTAATAGTTACACAAAAAAGTGAAACATTTAAATTTTTGTAAATATGTGGTATTTTTTCATTATTCATAAAAACTCCATCTTCTTTCTTTATTTCATTCAATGGAATAATCTAAATAAGAAAATATAGTATAAGATATAAAGCTGAAATAAAAAAGTAGTATAGTTCCATAGAAAAATATGGAAAATATTGATTTTAAAAAAGGGAAAGCAAATTTCTTTACTTTCCCTTAATCTAGTAACTAGGTCGTATTATAAGCAAGTGGCTTATAAAGGCACGCCTAAAGCTTTTAATTCTTCAATAACTTCATCAAACATTTTTTGGTAATGTGGTTTTGGAGTTACTGTATCAAGGTCGTAGAGTTCTGGGAATGTGTAACCAAGATCTGGATTGTCTAATTTATCTTCATATTTTTCAAGAAGTTTTAGAACGATTGGGTTAGCTTGTGCACGTGTTAATTTTGATGCAGCATCAGCCATTAATGTGTGGAATAATGGCTCCATTGGAGTCATACCATCAGTTTTAACACCAACAGCAGGGAAAGGAGTACCTGTTGTAACACCAGATGTAACACCTGTTAAGATGTAAGCAGCTGATTGATAGAAGTATTCTTTAGTACCTGCACCGTGTGCTGAGTAACCTGAGTTGTATGTAGGTAAGAATATGTTACGAGAAATCGCTTGTGAAGCAAGACCTAAGCTCCAAAGAAGAGGACGGCTTGTTGAGTGAGCGCCTTTTACTGTAACTGGGAAGTTTAAGTAGTAAGTACAGTTGAGTAAGCAACCCATGATAGCGTGAGCAACAACACCGATAGATGTGTTTTCAGGACCACCACAGAAACCGCCAAGAAGTGTTGAAGCTTCAGCAGCTGGGTTACCACCAATTTCATTGATGAAAGTGATTTTGTTAAGTGTTTCTAATTTCAATTTGAATTCAGGATAGAATGCACATAACCAACCGTCTGATGTGCGTGTTCCACAGTTAGGGTGTGAAGCAGCGATTGTTGACATTGCGCATGATGATGAAGGAACAACGTTGAATACTGGGAAGCCAGGACGGCCAGCATTTTTACATGCTTCACGAGCTAAACGCATGTTGTGCATTGTAGCCATAACTTCTGATGGATGTGAAGCGAAATCTTCGTTGTTATCATTACCTTCAGGATCGTTCATAAGAGTTGGAATTGCCATTGAGTCAGCACGAGCAATTCTAGCATAAGCTTCAACTTGTTTTAAGAAAAGTTCGTCTGAGCTTGTGTAGATACCTGAACCAATGTGGCACCATGGGCGGCTGTGTTCGTCAGGACGACGGCAACGCCATTCACGACGGCTTTCGCCTTCACCACCGATACAACGGCGATGGCCTTCTTCTGAAATAGCAAATTCAATTTCTTCACGTGTAAATTTAACAATACGCCCTGTATCTGAACAGTACATACCTGTTTTTTCAAAGAATTCTACAGCTGCATTGAAAACACGGTCAGCTAAATCATCATCAGCAGAAACTGGGTTTTCTGGGCTATATTTGATGTCATATTTTTCTTTAACATCTTCAAGACCAAAGTATACGTAATCAAGATCGTATGAACTTTCGTCTACTTTTTCTCCTGAAGTAGTACGTCTGTAAATATCAATAAGTCTCATAAAAATATTCTCCTCGAGAATGGTTAAATTGTTGGTGTGGAAATTGTTATAATTGTATGCAAAATTTTATTTCAAGTCAACCAAAAAATGGCTTATTTCACTAAAAGTTTTATTCAATATAACATAAGTAAATCAAGTGGTTATTTCTAAATAAATAGTAAATAGAAGTATAATAATTCTATTCACTATTTATTCATTATTTAATTGTTATTTCCCTGCTTTTTCAGCTTCTTCTTCAGCATCAGCTTGGAAGAGAAGTTTGAAGAAAGAGTAAATCATAAAGCACATAATAATCATGAATGGTGCGCCTGAGATAACACCAGCAAGTTGAATACCGCCAATACCACCAACAGATTGAAGCACGATTGCAAGACCACCAAGCATGAATGACCAGAATAACATTTGCATTTTGCTAGGGTGTAATGTACCACGGTTCATTTGCATAGCAACGAAGAATGCAGCCGCATCAGCAGATGTTACAAGGAAGCCACCAACTGATAAGAATACGATCAATTTAATGATTGTACCACCACCAATTGCATCAACAACAGCATAGATACCTAAAGCAGGTTGCGCTTGAACTTGTTCCCAAATGTTTACGATTTGGTTTTGATCAACATATTGAGCTGCTGTTCCAAGGATACCGAACCAAACAAAAGCAACTGCTACAGGAATGAAGAGAACACCAAAGATGTATTCACGAATTGTTCTACCACGTGAAATACGTGCAATGAAGCCACCAACGAAAGGTGCCCATGCAGTGTTCCAGAGATAGTAGAATACTGTCCAGCTTGCAGGCCAGTTGTTAGATGATTTATCAGCATCAGCAAAGAAAGTCATAGTTGGAAGTGCTTGGAAGTAAGCGCCCCATGTGTCAACCATACCATCTAAAAGATGAGCTGTAGGACCTAAAACTAAGATAGCTACGAACCAAACAATACAAATCCAAGCGTTTGAATCGCCAAGGAATTTGATACCTTTATCAAGGCCTGTCCATGCTGCAGCTGTGTAAACTGCAATAACAACAAGCATGATAATAACTTGACCCATAAGCTCAACTTCAATACCGAAAATAGCTTTTAGACCAGCGGTGAAAAGTAATAAACCTAAACCAAGAGCAGCAGCAACACCTGTTAGCGCAGCGAATGCACCACATAATTCAGCTAAACGGCCCCAGAAAGATGTATAAACTCTATCACCCATAATTCCGTATAAAGCAACTGAAACAGTCATTGGTTTACCAAGTTTGAAAGCAGGGTAAGCAATAAATAAACCAGCTATACAGAAAATAGCCCATTGGTGGAAGCCCCAGTGGAAAAGTGAAATTGCACGTGCCACTAATAAAGCTTCTGGTGTTTCTGAAGCAGCAAGGTAAGGTGTGCTGTAATAGTGCCATAATGGTTCGCCTATAGGCCAGAAAATGTAACCAGCACCAATACCACAACCGAATAATAAAGCAATCCAGCTGAAAGTAGAGAATTCAGGTTTATCGTCTTTTTTACCTAATTTCTTTAAACCATGTTTACTAAATGCACAGTAAAACAAGATACCTATGAAGAGGTTGATCATGATAATCATAAACCAACCAAAGTTACCAGTTAAAAAATCTCTCACAACGCTAAGGCGTGCAACAAAGCTCGCGTTATCAACTAATCCCCAAACAATACCAGCACCGATGAGTAAGAAGGTTGTGATAAATAGAAAATAATCTATTTTCCCTTCTTGCATGTTTTCATCTGAACTATTCATAAAGCCCCTCCGAAAGTTATATAAAATACTATCAAAGGATATTATAATTTTTTTATATTCAAATAAGAGAATTAAATAAGGAAGTTATTCGAAAATAATTAAATTACAATACATTAATAATCAGGATTTATCACATAGTATAAGATAGAGATAAATCCCCCCTTTAGATTACTACTTTGATAATTATTTTTGTGTGATTATTTCAAACCCTTATCGAATTTTGAATATAAGTATAGAGTTTTTGGATAAATACTATATCCAAAATTCGAAAAAGGAATTTTACTGAATAAAACTAGTTAGAAAAACTGGTTTTAGTAACCGCATTTTTTGATGTAAGCGCCAAGCTCATCATCAAGAGCTTTTGAAATTTGCATTTCAGGAGCATCAGCAAGCATTTGTTTCCATTTTGCAAGTGCACGATCAACGATAGTTTTTTCACCACCATCTTTCCAGATTGCGAAAGGTTCTTGTGAAGAAACAATTGGGCGCCATGTATCAGAGCAGTTAAGGAGGGTAGCATCGTTCATCATGTATGTACCAGCTGGTTTAGTATCAATAATTTCTTGAACTGATAAATCAGTATCGTAGTTATAAATACCTTTTTGGGTACGCATTACACGTGAGAATGCTTCTTCAGAAATTACAAATTTTTCAAATGAAGTAAGGTTTAAGCTATCCATTGATGCCATACAACCGTGGATAACGTCAGCGCCACCAAGCATTGCAGTCATAAGAGTTTGCATTGTTTCCATACCAGCTTGAGCATCAGTAACTTTAGCATCTGTCAAACCAGCCATTGTACGGGTTGGGATGTTGTAAAGTTCTTTAGCAACTTGCATGCTTGAAATATTAATAAGGTTAGCTTCTGGTGAACCGTTAGCATATAAACCTGTGCGCATATCTGGACGAGCTGATGCTGGTCCTAACATGTAAGGAGCACCTGGGTTTACTAATTGCATAAGTGTATTACCAGCAAGCATTTCAGCATTTTGCATAACAGCAGTACCGAGGATACTCATTGGTGATGTGAAGCCTGAAATAGCAGCAGTTAAAGTACAAACTGCTTGGTGTTTTTCAGCCATAGCAATAAGTGTTTGTGCTGGGTGGCTGTCATAAGCTAATGGGCTTAATGGGTTGATTGAAACGAACATACATGTGTGGTTATCAAGATAGCCTTTTGTGCCTTGAACCATTTCAAACATGGTGAACATTTCTTGTAAATTTTCATAGCTTTCAACATATGAACGGAAAGGTTTAGTTGTGTGACGTAAAATCTCACGGAAGTAGTGCAAGTGACGGCCAACTGTAGGAACGTCAGTACATTCAACTGGAATACCGCCAGCAATATCAACAATTTCACTTGCTTGAAGAAGTTTATTGTTAATTGCTAAATCTTCCATGGTTGGTTCACGATAGCCTTTGCCGTGCTCATGAATAATAATAGTACCAAAGTTAGGATCTGTGTGAATTCTTTCTTGGCCTTCACCAACTACAAAAGTATATTTTGGATCTATACCATGCATTGTGAATGAAGAAGGAGTTTGACTAAGAGCTTTTTCAAAAACATTTCTAGGAATTTTTACGTTACAGCCGTCTACTGTACAGCCAGCATCTTTAAAAATTTTCTGTGCGCTTTCGTGGTGAAAGTTAACGCCAGCTTTTTCAAGAACTTCGCAAGTTCCTTCGTGAATTTTTTCAATGGTTTCTTTGTCAATTAATTTGATTTTACTCATTGGAAACATAAATAAATACTCCATAAACTTTAGAATTTTTTCACAAAAAGCGCCTCATACTAAGTAGTTAAGCTATTAGAAAAAAAATCAACAGTTTAACTATTCATTATAAAGATTATTATGATGTTTGGTCATCATATTTTTTTCTTTATTAATTTTGTGAAGGAAAATAAAAAGCAGCAAAAAAATTATTGTTGATTGTCGACAGTTACTCCTTTTATTTTTTTGGTTGAAAAGGTTAAAACACTTTTTCCAACCAAATATTTATGTATAGTAATGCCATAATAATATAAATTAGTCAAGACATTTTATTGACTTTTCAAATATTTAAACAAAATAATTGGTTGATTGGTCAATGAATTATTAAATAATAAGTAATAACATAGTTTAATGCTAGACTGTTCAGAGGCAAACAAATATTCTACATTTTAGAAGGAAATTTATGCATAAAAAAGAGAGGATGTAAATTTTGTTTTACACCCTCTCTAAGCTTGTGATTTTTTTCGCTAAAGTAAATTTCAATAATTAGTTGTTGTTATCGGCTTGTTCACGTTCTTCTTTTGCGAGAAGCTTGAAGAAAGAGTAAACCATGAAGCACATAATCACAATAAACGGTGCACCTGCAATAACGCCTGCTAGTTGAATTCCTGTAATACCGCCGACAGATTGTAAAACAATTGCCAAAGCACCAATAAGAATTGACCAGAAAAGCATTTGTAATTTGCTAGGATCTAAAGTACCTCTATTCATTTGCATTGCAACAAAGAATGCAGCAGAATCAGCAGAAGTTACTAAGAAACCACCAACGCTAAGGAAAACAATAATTTTTAAGATTGTTCCGCCACCAAGTGCATCGATAACAGCATAAATACCCATTGCTGGTTCAGCTTGAACTTGTTCCCAGAGATTTGTAATTTGGTTTAATTCAACGTATTGAGCAGCTGTTCCTAATACACCAAACCAGATGAAAGTAATAATAACAGGAATGAAGAGAACGCCTAAGATATATTCACGAATTGTTCTACCACGTGAAATACGTGCAATAAAGCCACCAACAAAAGGTGCCCATGCTGTGTTCCAGAGATAATAGAATAATGTCCAGCTACCTGACCAGTTGTTTGTTTCACCAGCTGAATCAGTGAATGTTGACATTTCAAGCATATTGCTCAAATAGAATGACCATGTTTCAACCATACCATCAAGTAAGTGTGAAGTTGGGCCTAATAAGAGGATAGCAACGAACCAAGTAATACAAATCCAAGCATTAGAATCGCCAAGGAATTTAATACCTTTATCTAAGCCTGTCCAAGCTGCTGTTGTATAAATAACAATAATAACAGCCATGATGATAATTTGACCCATTACGCCAACTTCTAAACCAAAAATAGTTCTTAGCCCAGCAGTGAATAGTAATAAACCAAGACCAAGAGCAGCAGAAACACCTGTAAGCGCAGCAAAAGCACCACAAAGTTCTGCAATTCTTCCCCAGAAAGAAGTGTAAACTCTGTCGCCTAACATGCCGTAAAGCGCGACTGAAATTGTCATAGGCTTATTTAATCTAAAAGCAGGGTAGGCAATTGCTAAACCAGCGATACACCATAATGTCCAGAGGTGGAAACCCCAGTGGAATAATGCTATACCACGTGCAGAAGTAAGAGCTTCTGGTGTTTGTGATTCTGTGATGTATGGTGACGAGAAATAATGCCATAAAGGTTCGCCAATTGGCCAGAAGCAATAACCAGCGCCAATACCGCAACCAAACAATAAAGCAATCCAGCTAAAAGTGCTGAATTCAGGTTTATCATCTTTTTTACCAAGTTTTTTATCGCCATGGCGACTAAATGCTAGATAAAAGAGAACACCTAAAAAGGTGTTGATTGCTATAATCATAAACCAAGCAAATTTTGTTGTAATAAAATCTCTTGCTACAGTGAGATATTTAACGAACGCACTGTTGTCAATAACGCCCCAAACAATGCCTGAAGCGATAAGTAAAAATGTTGTAATAAATAAAAAGTAATCTAATTTCCCTTCTTGGGGATTTTCAATTTTCTGTTCCATAGTAAAACTCCAGCCTCAATTGTTAGAATTTCCGAGAAACTAAATTAGTAAATATATAGATATATATTTGGGATATATCAAAGGGATACATTTAGTAATTTAGGTTGCAGTGAACATTTTAGCAATAATAATCAACAAGCAGATTATTACGATATAAATGAAAAAAACATTTATATGTAGGGGAGTAAGGCACGTCTTTATTGACATTAATAAAGGTAATCATAAAAAATGAAATATTATTATTGTAATAAAGTAAAGCAAAAGTATTGTAGACAGTAGATACTTATTTCTTTTAAAGTGACTATCGCATTATTTTATTTTAATGTCAATAAGTTATAAAGAAATAATTATTACTTTTTTGTATAAGCTACCAAAAAGTAATAATTAAATTAAAAAGTCAAGTTACTTATTTCACAATTGTTGAAAAATTGGTTGAATACTCAATCTAGGGTTTTTTCCGCTTTATAACTTACTTAAAATTTCTAAATGAAATAAATGAATTTATTTAGCATAAAACTATTGACAATAAACATTATTTTGTCTAGTCTATAACAAAAGCAAAAAAAAAGACTATTGTAGACAAACGACATTTACTTCTTTTATATTTTTTATAAAGAGGTTATCTATGTTCAAAAAGTTTTTTACATGTGCACTTCTTGGTGTATGCCTTACACTTGGTGCTGGTGATGCATTAGCAAAAGACGTAATCAAAATGGGTCTCGGTGATCCTATTGATTCAGGCTCTGGCGAATACGGCAAAAAATTTAAAGAAATTGTTGAAGCTGAAACTAACGGTAAAGTTACTGTTGAGTTGTTTCCAAACTCTTCTTTAGGTGACGAAACAGAAATGCTTCAAAACGTTCGCCGTGGTTCACTTGATATGTGCGTTATCGGTATTGGTAATGCTGTTCCTTTCGTTTCTGGTTTAGCTACACTCACATTGCCTTATTTGATGGAAAATGATGAAGCTGTTGTAAAAGCTACAACAGGTGAAATGTTTGACTTCTTTAATAATATGTCAATTGAAAAGGGTGGCATAAGAATTTTAGGTTATGCATATGCTAACTATAGATATCTTACAAACTCAAAACGTCCTGTAAAAAATATCAATGATATTAAAGGATTGAAAATCCGCGTTCCTAACAACCCTGTATTTGTTGATACATATTCAGCTTGGGGCGCAAACCCAATTCCTATGGCATGGGCAGAAACATTTACTGCTTTGCAACAAGGCGTTGTTGATGGGCAAGATAATCCATATGTTGTAAACGCAACTATGAAATTCCAAGAAGTTCAAGATTACCTCACTGAAGTTCACTACCAATATTCACTTTTACCATGTTTTATTGGTGAGAAAAACTTCCAAAGCTATCCAGCTGATCTTCAACAAATCGTGTTAGATGCATCATTAGCTGCACAAATGCATGTTCTTGATTGGGAAAATGAAAATGCTGCAAAAGCTAGAGCTGTTATGGAAGCTGGCGGCGTTGAAGTTTTTGAATTAGAAGATGAACAAGTATGGAAACAAATTGCTATTGACGAAATCTGGCCGAAAAACTACGAATTCGTAGGCGGTAAAGAAGTTGTTGATAAAGTTGTTGAAGCTTTAAAATAGTTTGAATTATTATCTTTGTGCATGAAGGATTTAGATTTGTTCTTCTCTAAGTGCCTGAATGCACAAAGATTTATGTAAATTTATTTTGAAAAGTTCACTAAGATTTATTGACAAATAGCAGCAATTCATGTATCCCTAATGTAATATATTTTATTGTATATTTTTTCAATCTAATTACTGTTTGATGAAAAATTTTAAAGTCACTAAAAGATAAAATTCAAATTTTATAAAGAAGCACAATTAGTCAAAAAGAAAATCTTACAAGATGTAAGTACAAATTTTCATAATTGTTTTGATTATTTTCTTTTCTTTCCAAATGAAGAAAAGAAATTTTATAATCTCAATATTTATGATGAAACCTGGCTAGTTGTTATTTTCAATCGATAGCAGCAGTAAATTATAATATTAGGAGTTAATTATGACAGGTAAACAGATTATTATGGACGTTTTACAAGGTAAAGATGTTGCACGTACACCTTGGGTTCCATATACAGGTTCACAAATTGCTAACTTAAAAGGTTATGCAGCTGATGAAATGTTCCAAAATGCAGACAAATACTTAGAGTGTCTTTTACAAGCAGCTGATGACTATCAAGCTGATGGTATGCCAGCAATCTTTGATTTACAGGTTGAAGCTGAAATCTTAGGTTGTGACTTAACATGGTATAAAAACACACCTCCAACAGTTTGCACACACCCTCTTTCAAACGAATTTACAATTCCTACACAAAAATTACAAAAAACAGACGGCCGTATTCCATTAATTATGGACGTTATGAAACGCTTCAAAGCTGCTAAACCTGAAATTGCAATGTATGGTTTAGTTTGTGGGCCTTTCACATTAGCTTCTCACTTACGCGGAACAGGTATCTTCATGGATATGTATGATAGCGAAGATGAAGTTAAAGCTTTAGTTGAATACTGCACAGATGTTGTTATTGATTTAGCAAAATACTACATTGAAGCTGGTTGTGATATTATTGCAGCGGTTGATCCACTCGTATCACAAATTTCACCTGATATGTTTGAAACTTTCTTACACGATTCATATTCAAGACTCTTCAAAACAATTGAAGATTTAGGCATTCCTTCATCATTCTTCGTATGTGGTGATGCAACTAAAAATATCGAACCTATGTGTAAAACAAAACCATCATGTATTGCTATCGATGAAAACGTAAACATCGTTGAAGCTAAAAAAATTACTGATGCTTACAATATCGTAATGTCAGGTAACTTACAGCTTACAATTACAATGCTTCTTGGCACACAACAAGATAACCAAAAAGAAGCTATCGAATTGATGGATAAAATGGGTAAAAAGAACTTCATTCTTGCACCTGGTTGTGACGTTCCATTTGATGCACCTGCTGCAAACGTTGCTGGTGTTGGTCAAGCAGTTCACAATACTGAAGCAGTGCGTAAAGCTTTAGAAAGCTATGTTGCAGTTTCAGATCTTCCTGATGTTGAAATTCCTGATTTCAAAGCGAATGATTATGTAACTTTAGAAGTTATCACAATTGATTCACAAACATGTGCTGCTTGTGGTTACATGGTTGCAGCAGCAAATGATGCAGCTAAAGGCTTTGGTGATAAAGTTAAAGTTGTTGAGCGTTCAATTATGTATAAAGAAACTCTTGCTTACATCACTAAAGTTGGCTTAGCAAACCTTCCTTCAATTATGATTGATGGTGAAGTTCGCCACATTTCACTTATTCCACCTGTTCAAAAATTAGCTGCTGAGCTTCAAGAAGCTTTAGACATAAAAGCTTAATTTATTTTGCAGCAGGGGAAACCTTGCTGCATTTTTTATAATTATTTACTTATTACAAATTTTAAGGACTATATATTATGTCAATGACACCTAGACAACGCATAACAGCAATGCTTAATAAACAACCTATTGATCGTGTTCCTGTTTACCCACTTATCAACAGTGTTTCAAGAAATGCAATCGGTATCGACTATGAAGAATGGACAAAAGATGTTCACAAATGTGCTGAAGCTATCATCAAAACAACTCGTGAACTTGATTTAGATTGCGCTTGTACTTTAGTTGATTTATCAGTTGAAGCTGCTGACTTTGGTCAACCACTTTTATATTTCAATGATAAAGCAGCATGCCCTGATCACCATCAACGCGTTGTTCCAACAGAAGATGATTATGGCAATGTTAAAAAGATTGATCTTAAAACAGCTACACGTATGCAAGAACACGTTGAACTTTGCGAAATTTTAGTAAAAGAATTAGGCGAAGATATTCCTGTTGTAGCTTTTGTTTTCGGCCCACTTGGTATTGTTAGTATGTTACGTGGCCAAGAAGATATGTTTATGGAACTTTACACAGCACCTGAAGGAATTTTAGAAGCTGTTGAAGTTGTTACACAAGTTTTAGAAGAATGGATTGACCAACTTTGTGCTACTGGCGTTGATGCTATTATGTTTGATACATTATATGCTTCAAAATCAATCATGAGCGTTGGTATGTGGCAAGAATTTGAAGGCGACTTCATGGTTCGTTTAGCTGATAGAGTGCGTGCAAACGGCAAACTAGTTATGCTTCATAACTGTGGCCAAGGCGCTTACTTTGATGAACAATACGAAACAATGAAACCATCACTTGTTTCTTTCAACCACATTCCTGCTGGCTGTTCAACAATGGAAGAAGCAGTAGAAAAATATGCTGATAAATTTATTCTTATGGGCACAATTGATCCAGGCTGGTTCATGACTGCGAACTTAGAAACTTTAGAAGCAAAAATTAATGAAGAATTTGAAATTTTTGCTCCTTCCCAACGTTTTGTACTTTCAACTGGTTGTGAATTCCCAGCTTGTCTAGACTTCACTTTCCCACAAAAAATGGTTGAAATGGCAAAAGCTTATAAGTATTAATTTATTCAATTATATGTAAATAAAAAATGTGAAAAAAATGCAATTTTCTATTTACATATATTTGAAATTATGCTATAAATATTATTAATCAAAACACGTAAGATTGGTTTATTTAATGAAGAAAGAGCTTATTATTCTTTCGGGCTTTTTAGGCACGGGAAAAACAACAATATTACAAAATCTTATAAAATCAAGTAAAGATAAAAGACTTGCTGTTTTACTAAATGATTTTGGCGACACACCTGTTGATGGCGCTTTAATTGATAGTGAAAAAGGCGATTCACCATTAGTTGAAATCGGTGGTGGCTCAGTTTTTTGTTCTTGCTTGAAAGAAGCCTTTGTAAAAGCTCTTTTCCAACTTTCATTAAATAATTCTGAAAGAGTATTAGTTGAAGCATCTGGTATGTCTGATCCTACTGGTGTTACTAAAATGCTCAATCTTGCTAAACTTGATCAATATTATGAAGAACCACTCATAATATGCTTGTTTGACCCTAAACGTAGCTTGAAACTTGCTAATGTATTAGAAGTAATACCACGTCAAGTGAAAGCTGCACATGTTGTCATCTTAACCAAATCTGATGTAACAACTGAAGAGGAACGTCAAGCATCGCGCGACTATATTCTTTCTGTAAATCCTTCTGTGCCTGTTGTTGACAGCTATCACGGAAACTTAGATTTGCAATCATTACCAAAGAATATGGTTTTACCACAAAATATGCCATTACTTTCTTTCAACACACCAGAAACAAGGCTTGATACTTTCACTTTAACCAAACCTGTGAAAGACTTACAAGCTTTAATTGATGTTTTATCATCTTACGATTCACTTTTACGAGTGAAAGGCTGTGTGGAAGTTGGAAGTGATGTATGGTTTATTACTGATAGCCCAGAAGGAATTATATCGAAGAAAAACGATATGCCAAAAGTTCCTTTGACAGTTATTTGTATGCAAAATACAGGAGAGGCTTTGCAAAAGCAAATTGAGGAGCTTTTGTAATTTTCTACTAACACTTTAATGAATATATGAGGTATTCTACTATGAGCGCATTATTTGAACAACTTTCTGCAGCATTACAAAAAGGTAAAACTAAAGACGTAGCAGCTTTAACACAACAAGCTCTTGACGAAGGTATTGCACCATTAGATGTTTTAGATAAAGGTCTTATGCCTGGTATGGACATCATCGGTGAACGTTTCAAAAATAACGACATCTTTATTCCTGAAGTTCTTATCGCTGCACGTGCTATGGCTGCTGGTACAGACGTTCTTCGTCCACTTCTTGTTGGTGAATCAGCACAAAACAAAGGTGTTGTTGTTATCGGTACTATCAAAGACGATCTTCACGATATCGGTAAAAACCTTGTTCGTATGATGATGGAAAGCAAAGGTCTTACAGTTATTGACCTTGGCGTAAACGTTGCACCTGAAAAATTCTTAGAAGAAGCTATCAAAAACGATGCTCAAATCATCGCTTGTTCAACACTTCTTACAACAACAATGGCATTCATGAAAGACCTTGTTAACTTAGTAAAAGGTAGCGAACGTGCTGACAAAACTGTTGTTATGCTTGGTGGCGCACCAGTAAACCAAGGTTTCTGTGATACTATTGGCGCTGATTGCTACACACCTGATGCATCAACAGCTGCTGAAGCTGCTCTTAAATTAGCTGCTTCTAAATTATAGTCTATAATTAAAAAGTATAAGCTTTTAGATATATGCGTTCCAAGTAAGAATGATTTTTTTACTTGGAACGCTGTGAAATAATTTATTTTATTTTGCTCTTTGTCATACCTCATTTGAGATTTCATCTTATACCCTCAAGTAAAAAGATGATTGTTTGATGTTTGCCGAAGTTTATTGGCTTTTGCTCCGGATTGTATTTAGTGTAGTTTTTGTTTTTTCAAAGATTATATTAAATATAGTCTGGGGGCATTAAATATCTTGAATAATTATTGTAATTATTCTTTTTTTTTATCTATCGTTATTTATTTATTTATTTATTTATTTCTAAGTATTTCTTTTTACTGATTTCTTTTTTTAGAAATTATTTGCTGCTTTAATCATATCCAAAAAATGCGGGGTGCATTATGACTGTTAACGTTGCTGTTTCCTATGACGGGCAAAAACATATGTTTCCTTTAAAAGAGGGAACTCCTGTAACAAATTTTCTTAAAGAAAAGGGCTTACTTCATCAAACTTGCGGTTCAATGGGTAAATGTGGTAAATGCCGCATTATTGCAAATACTGATCCTACTCTAGAAGAAGTTGCAATGCTTAATCCATCATTACTTGCTCAAAACATCCGTCTAGCCTGCTACACAACTGCAAGAGAAGGGCTTGAAATTCAACTTCTTGAAAAAACAGCACTTACCGTTCTTACAACTTTCTCAGAACAAAATTATGAATTTCAACCTCTTGTAGAAAGAATTGATATCGTAACTGAAGGGGCAAGTATTCACGATCAACGTGATGATGTAACACGTCTTTTAGAAGCTTCAAACTGCAAAGACCATAAATTAGGTTTTAATGAGCTTGGTGTTATGTCTCATAAAATGCATGAAGAAAATGCTTTATCTATTTTGAAATATAAAAATTCAGTAATTGGTTTAGCCAATAAAGATCATCACTTAGCTATGAGTGTTGATATCGGTACAACAACTATTGCAACAACCCTTATTGATCTTCAAACTGGCGCTGTTTTAGCAGTTATGGGTGAAGCAAATGCACAGGCCTCATGGGGTGCGGATGTTCTTAGCCGAATAAATCAAACAATTCCTGAAACAACACCTGATTATGAAAAAAACATTAAAGCTTTGCAATCTGCCGTTGCGGGTCAAATTGAAAAACTTTGCAATAAGCTTTTACAAAATGCAAATCTTTATCCTGAAGTTACTGATGTTCAATATATTACTATAACTGGTAATACAACAATGATGCATCTTCTTTGTGGGCTTCCTGCGAAAAATATCGGTAGAGCTCCTTTTATTCCTGTAACAATGGAAGCAAGAAGAGTAAAAGCGAATAAAATTGGAATAAAATCAAAAGCGCATGTTTTCCTTATGCCTTCTATTTCTTCCTATATTGGCGCAGATATTGTTGCAGCTTTGCTTGCAGTGAATGCGCATAGTGCTGAAAAACCTTATTTATTGCTCGATTTAGGTACAAATGCTGAAATCGTTCTTGGTTATAAAGATAAAATTTTTGCATGTTCAGCAGCGGCTGGTCCATGCTTTGAAGGCGCAAACATATCTTGTGGTTTAGCTGGGCAGAGCGGTGCTATAAGTGATGTTATTCTTAGTGAAGATAAGAAATCATTTGAATATGTTACCATCAATGATAAACCAGCATGTGGTATTTGTGGTTCTGGCGTTGTTGATACACTTGCAATGCTTTTAGATGCCGAAGCTGTTGATGAAACTGGTATGTTTGATGCTGATAGTGGTTCGCTTGAAAATTGTCTTTTTGAAGACGATAATGGGCAAGCTTATGTGAAGTTTACAGAGAGCATTTCTTTCACGCAAAAAGATATTCGATCAGTGCAATTAGCGAAATCAGCTGTGCGTGCAGGAATTCATATTTTGCTTGATGAAGCAGGCATTAGTTTTGATGATATTGATAGTCTTTACATTGCAGGTGGCTTTGGTTCTGCGATGAATGCAAAAAATGCTGGCAGAATTGGTCTTATTCCAGCGGAACTTGTGCATTGCACAAAGGCTATTGGTAATGCAGCAAGCCTTGGCGTAATTCGCTATGCAACAGAAAAAAATGTTGATGCACACGTAAAAACTATTATTGATAGAACTACTTACCTTGAATTATCAGCATATCCTGCTTTCTCAAATTACTATATGGAACACATGGTTTTCTAAATTATCTTTATATAAAAATTATAAACTCCGTAAAATATCATTTGCGGAGTTTTCTTTTTTTGTCTAAACTGTAGTAAATTATTTGAATTCAATTATTAACTATTTAAATATATACATACAAAGTATAAAGAGGTTCTTATGAAAGAAGAAAATTATATTGGCTTACCATGTCCAGAACCAGTCATTCGCTGCAGAAATTATATTGCTAATGAAAAACCACAATCTTTTATTGTTATTGTTGATAATGAAGGCTCTTGTGAAAACGTGCAAAGATTTTTAGGAAAGAATAATTATTCTTCTGAATATGTAGAAGAAGAAAGAGATGGAAAAAATTGTTTTCTAATCACTGCAACTTCTTTGAATGATAAAGGTTTATCAGGCAAAAATTCAAGTGATAGTGCAACTAATGTTGCTGATGAAAAAACTAAAAATCATGCAAAATCTTCTGATGAGCAAAAAATTCTTGTAATAATTCCTACAGAAGTTTTTGGCGCTGGCGACGACTTTTTAGGCACAAAACTTATGGAAAATTTCCTTAATACATTACCAGAATTGAATGATGGACTTTGGAAAGTTATACTTCTCAATGGCGGTGTAAAATTGAGCACTAATGATGGTATTGCTTTAGAAGCATTAAAGAAAATTGAAAATAGCGGAGTTGAAGTTTTGGTTTGCTCTTCATGTTTAGAGTTCTATAAACTCACAGCCGAAAAGAAAGTAGGGCAATTTACTAATATGCTTGATATTATTACTGCTATTGATGTTGCTGATAAAGTCGTGCGTGTATAATAATTTATAATGCAGTAATTTTAATTCTAATAAATTGATATAATAAAAAAGCTCACAGTATATTATTGGTATATTGTGAGCTTTATTTATTGAAATTTTATGATTTGTTTTCTTCAAAAATTCTTATATTTGTATTGTTAGAAGATACTTTTATTTGTAATTCTTCTAAATCTTTATATACTTTTTCTATTTTTTCAGTTTTATAAATCCATTCTTTTATTTGACGAGCAAGAAGTTCTGCTTTTGCATTATCTTGAATAAATTCAGGAAAAACTTCTCTATCAAAAATTAAATTTACTAAGCCAGCAAATTTTACTTTTACGAAGCGATGCACTAAAAAATAGGTAAGTTTTGAAATTCTATAACTGATTATCGTTGGTAAGCCAAGCAAACCAGTTTCAAGGGTTGCTGTGCCTGATGCGGCAATACAAAATTCACAGGTTCTCAAGAAAGTGTATCTATCTTTGCTTTGCACAAAATCCACATTAGGAATTTCATAGTCTATATCTGATTCATTCCAAATTTTCTCTAAATATTCTTGAGTAAAATGTGGTGCTTGAATGATAGAGAACTTCATTTGAGGAAATTCTTCTTTTAATATTGCTGTTGTTTCGGCAAATAACGGCAAGAGTGAGTTTACTTCTTTTTTTCTACTTCCTGGCATAAGAGCAATTCTGAAAGGAGTAATCTTTCTTTCTTGTTTTTCAATATAAGGTTGCAGAAAATCAACCAATGGGTTTTGAATATAGGATACTTCAATTCCATGTTTTTGATAAAATTCAACTTCAAAAGGTAAAATGCAGAAAATTTTCTTTACGTATTTTTTTAGAAATTTCAAGCGTGATTGTCGCCAAGCCCACACTTTTGGTGGAATAAAATAATAGACTGGAATATTATGCTTATAAGCAAATTTAGCTATTTTAAAGTTAAATTCAGCACTATCTACTAATAAAATAGCATCTGGTTTTTCTTTAAGTATAGTTTTCTTTATTTGTGATAACAGTCTAAAAATTCTAGGTAAAGCAGAAAAAACTTCTGTAATTCCCATTACTGAAAGTTCATTGATATGAAAGAAATTAATCTGCCCAGATTCTTCTAATTTATTTCCACCCATACCAATAGCTTGAATGTTTGGATGGCTTTTTTTTAGTGATTCAAGTAAAATTCCAGCTTGCAAATCTCCTGAAACTTCACATGCGTTAATCCATAATTTCATGCTAACACCTTAATTTTTTTGAATTTCGCTAACTTGTTTACGTGTAATGACTAAGTCATATATATAAGAAATCAAAATACCTACCAGTAAAACAATAAGAAATCTTCCACCAAGTGTTACCCATACAGAGCCACCAACAAGCATCATTAAAATAGTATCTTCAACTAAAGCATGCGCTAAACCCATGAGGGTAATGCCGCAGAATAAATCTTTTTTTGACATTCTGTTTTCTTGAGAATGTTTGATAATCAAACCGCTTCCGTATACAATACCAGCGCAAAAACCAACAACAATTGTGCTTGCTGTTTCTTTTGACATTCCTAATACTCTTAAAAAAGGATCAAGAATTTTTTCAAGAAAATCAGTAATACGAAGGTAGGTAAGAGTTGTATGCATAACAAGCACAACCCAAATCAGAATAAAAATTCGTAGAAGGTTGAAAAGCTCGTTTATTGCCCAATCTGTAAGCGTTGCACTTTGCTGGACATCAAGCATGATTGTTGCTTCTTGTGAGTGAAAACCTGTAAGTATGTAAAATGCATGCATCACTAAACCAGCAAAAATAGCAACAGCAATTCTGATGATAAATTGTGAAATGAACGAAACTCCGCACTCTTGCGCAATTTTGCATTCAATAAACATAGAATGCGCGAAAAGACACATAAGTGAAAGCGTTGAAGCTTGTGCAACCGTAGGAAGACCAATTTCAGGAATGAGCCCCGCAATTACGATAAGCCCTGAATATAGATTGACAATAATAGCTGCTGCCCATGCTAGGCCATACTCGGTAGGAACACCAACCATGCTCATGATAGGTTCTAAAGGCGCAGCAACAAATTTTATCAAATCAAATTCAACAAGCAATTTTACAAGAATAGTAATAGGTATAACAACTTTAAAAACACGCAAAGACACCTTTACTGTGTCAATAAAAGAATTTTTAACTAAGGCAACGAGTTGAGAAAACATCTTAATTCCTAATAAAGTAAAGGTGATAGAAGTAGTTATAAACTATATTTGCTAGCAGTTGAAGAAATCTCCCTCATGATAGATAAAATCTCTCAATGCATGAGTCCAAGGGCGTGGATTAATTCCAGTTAAACTTGTTAGCTTTTCACAGGAAAGAACAGAATAGGATGGACGTTCAGCAGGAAGGTTTAAATCATTTGATGAAATAGGGGATATGTTTGCACGAATATCAGCAATATCAAGCGCTTCATGTGCAAATTCATACCATGATGCACGGCCAGAATTTGAAACATGATAAATGCCTTCCGCTTCTGCGTTTAATAAAGCTAAGCTGTTAGAAGCAAGGCCTAAAGTATATGATGGTGAACCAATTTGATCAAAAACAATTTTTAACTCTTCACCATTTTTTGCTTTATCTAAAATTTTTGAAATGAAATTTGTTCTGCATGGTCCAAAAAGCCATGATGTTCTAATGATTAGACATTTATTTAAGCCTAAGTCTAGTAAAGCATTTTCACCAGCAAGTTTTGATGCGCCATATACATTAAGTGGATTAGTTTCATCCTCTTCAGTGTAAGGGCATTCTTTTTTACCATCAAAAACAAAATCTGTACTGTAGTGAACTAAAGAAGTTTCACTACCATTAATGATTTTACCAAGTAAAAGTGGAAAATCTTTATTTACTTTATATGCTAAATCTTTTTCAGTTTCAGCTCTATCAACTTGTGTGTAAGCTACTGTATTAAAAACAACATCAGGGTTGATTTTTTCAAGTGATTCTTCAATAAATTGCTTATCAAATAAATTACCGTCTTCTCTGCCTAGGGTTGATATTTCCCACTCGATAGCTTTGTTGTTACAATTTTTTGCATTTTTAAGCGTGTTTACAAGTGTTTGACCGAGTAAGCCGGTTGCTCCACCAAGAACAAGAGCTTTTTTCTTTGTATTCATATTTTTTTCACCGTACCAAAGTTTCAAATGCGCGTTATAAGGCGGAATTTCATCGACAAAGCATTTGGTATTATTGAGAATAAACTCAATTTGATTCTCTTTTTTTAGAAAAGTAGTAAAAGCTTTTTAAATAAAATAGGCTAATCTACAGTAGTTAGGTTTTACAGAAAAAAACTTGTTTTGCTTTCTTTAGCATTTAATAACTATCGTAGACATACTTTTCGTTAAATCCATTTCTTTTTAGCTTTAACTTTCTTTTTTATCAAGTCATTTTTTTTTACTAAAATTACAAATAGATAAATGAATTTATGCGCAAAGGAGGGATAAATCTTTATTCTTATCAAAGAATTATAAAATATAAAAAAGAAAAAAATTAAATAATGAAATTAAAACTTGCTCATTAATTGAAAAAAGTATAAAGTTTATGGACTTAATTTGACTATACAAAAAAAAGGACTAAATCATGGCTGTAATAACCACTGATATTAAAGAATTTCCTCTTCTTTCAAAAGGTAAAGTAAGAGATATTTATGAAATCGATAACGACACTTTACTTATTGTAACAACTGATAGAATGTCTGCGTTTGACGTTATTTTGGATGATCCTATCGAAGGTAAAGGAAAAATTTTGAATCAAATTAGCTTCTTCTGGTTTGAAATGTTCAAAGATATAGTTCCAAACCATGTAAAAGTTTCTGATTTTTCTCAGTTTCCTGATGAATTACAAAAATATAAAGATAGCCTTGAAGGCAGATCTGTATTAGTTAAAAAAGCTAAACCATTACCGATTGAATGTATTGTTCGCGGTTATATTAGTGGTTCTGGCTGGAAAGACTATAAAAAAACAGGCACTGTTTGTGGGTATAACTTACCTGAAAACATGCAAGAAAGTGAAAAATTTGCACAACCTTTGTTCACACCTTCTACAAAAGCTGAACAAGGCGATCATGACGAAAATATCACAGTTGAACAAGCTGAAAAACTTCTTGGCAAAGAATTAGCTGATAAAGTTGCAAGAATTTCAATTGAAATGTATGAAAAAGGCCGTGACTTTGCTGATACAAAAGGAATTATCATTGCTGATACTAAATTTGAATTTGGTATGATTGGCGATGAACTTATCCTTATCGACGAAGCTCTTACTCCTGATTCATCACGTTTTTGGGATAAAGCTTTATACGAAGTTGGCAAAGGTCAACCAAGCTTTGATAAACAATATCTTCGTGATTGGCTTGAAGAACAACCTTGGGATAAAACTGCTCCAGCTCCACGCCTTCCTAAAGAAGTAGCTGATACTGCTGCAGCAAAATATCAAGATGTTTATAATAAACTAACAGGAAAATAGGAGATTATATGATATTAAAAGGTAAAAAAGCTCTCATTTTCGGTGTAGCAAACCAAAAAAGTATTGCTTATGGTATTGCAAAAGAGTTTATTAATCAAGGTGCTGAAATTGCATTGTCTTATCCTGGTGATGCAATTAAAAAACGCGTTGAACCAATTGCAGAAGAATTAGGTGCAAAATTTACATTCCAATGTGATGTAACTTCTGATGAACAAATTGCTCAAGCAGTTGCAGATGTTAAAAAGAATTGGGATAATGTTGATATTTTAGTGCATTCTATTGCTTTTGCACATAAAGATGATCTGCATAACCGTTATTTAGATACAACTAGAGAAGGTTTTAGAACTGCTATGGATATTTCAGCTTATTCTTTAGTTGCTTTATGTAAAGCATACGAAGAAATGTTGAACCCAAATTCTTCTATTATGACTCTTACTTATTACGGTGCACAAAAATATATCACTAACTATAATATGATGGGTGTTGCAAAAGCAGCTTTAGAATCATCAGTGAGATATTTAGCGTATGAAATGGGTCAAAATGGTCACCGTGTAAATGGTATTTCAGCTGGTCCAATCAAAACTTTAGCAGCTTCTGGTATTTCTGACTTTAGAACAATTTTAGAAAGAATTGAAACTTCTGCTCCTTTAAAACGTAACGTAACTATTGAAGATGTTGGCGGAACAGCGGCTTTCTTAGCTTCTGATTTAGCAAGTGGCATTACTGGTGAAATTATGTTTACTGATTGCGGATATAATATTCTCGGAATATAATCAGAGTATAGATTTATAAAAAATGAAACCGTTTTACTTTTTGAGTAGAACGGTTTTTTTATTTATAAATTCACTAAGAATATTTTATAATCATCTCTTTTATTTCAGTGAGTATCTCTTTATACGTTGTTTGCATAAAGTGTTCATGATTTCTAATAATTTCTTCTGTTTCACTTTTCAGAATAGATGAAAGTTCTTTTGAGGCTAACATTTTTTTATATGATGCAAGACGATCTTCTGTTGCTTCAGTAAAAACATTAAGTATGTTAATTTTTTTGAATATTTCTCTATCTATGTTTTCTTGAAATAAGTATTTAATGTAATTGTAGTAAACATTGAAAGAATAATTTTTCTTTAGACGTTGTGCGTATAAAAGAGTAACTTCACTCTTTGTTGTTTCTGGATGATTAATAAGAGCATCAAAACCTTTATTCCAGTAAGGTTCTTTTGCGTATTGGATTTTTATTTTTTTATAATCATTTTCAATAAGTAGAGGTTCAAAACTTTCTTCAAGTCTTTTGTTCAGGCGTGGTTCCAAACCAAGCCATTCATTTACATGCAATTCATACCCATCTTCATTGAGAATTTTGTTATAGTCGCTTACAAAATGCTTGATTGTTTGTTTTGTATGCAAATATTTTGAATTATATTCTTCTGAATCTTTTCTGCCGGGCGTTTGTGAGCAAAGATGAACAATTTTTGATTTAGGAACGACAAACATTCTTCCCCCAATAGCTTTAAAACGTCCACATAAATCAACATCTTCAAAGCCATTTCTGAAATTTTTATCAAATCCATCTAGTTCAAAAAAATGATTTTTCCTTATAAAAAATGCAGCGCCTGTAATGCATTGAAATTCTCTTTCACGCCTTGCAACCCTATGATTAGCTGGAAAATGTTCATAAACATGTCCGACTGAAAGTTGAGGTGAGAAAAATACCCCTATATGCTGAATTGTATATTCTGCTGATGCGCCAGTTGGAGGATAAAGTAAAAGTGGCCCAACCATGATTTTATCAGTATTATTTGAAAATTTTTCAAGAAGAGGCGGCAGAAAATCTTTTGTGAGCAGTGTATCATTATTTAAAAAGAAGAGTAATTCGCTGTGAGAATTTTTTGCTCCAAGATTACAAGCACCTGCAAAATTAAGGTTTTTTTCTTGAGGCAGATAAATAAAATTTTCGCCAAAAAGATGTTTTCCAATAATAGGGGCTTCAATGGAAGTTGCATCATCGGGCAAAGCTTTAGCACCATTATCAACAAGAATAACTTCATAGGGAACATCAACGATTTCTTTTATAGAAAATAAGCAATTTTTTGTTAAATGCCATTGCCCATACACTGGAATAATAATTGAAAAAAGCATAGTACCCTCTATGAAAATAATTGAATTATAAAGCTAAAATAAAGCCGATCTTATAGTTTGAAACTAAAAAATCGGCCTTGTTACTCTAAGTTCTAGTTATCCTAAAGTTGCAATCATAACAGCTTTAATTGTGTGCATTCTATTTTCCGCTTGGTCAAACACAATTGAAGCAGGGGATGAGAAAACTTCATCTGTAACTTCCATCGCATCAATACCAAATTGCTGATAAATATCTTCACCAATTTTCGTGTTTCTATCGTGGAAAGCAGGTAAACAGTGCATAAATTTAACATGAGGATTTTCAGTTAATTCCATACATTTTTTATTTACTTGGTAAGGAAGAAGCAAGTCAATGCGTTCTTTCCAAACATCTTGACTTTCGCCCATGCTTACCCATACATCTGTGTGGATAAAGTCGCAATTTTTTACGCCTTCTTCAATATTGTCAGTAATAAGAAGTTTTGCTTTTGTTTCTTTTGCAAGTTCAAAAGCCATTTCTTGGATTTTTTTAGAAGGTTGTAAAGATTTTGGTGAAATAATTCTGCAATCCATTCCCATTTTTGCAGCGCCAATAAGAAGTGAATTAGCCATATTATTTCTAGCATCGCCCATATAGGCAAAGCTAATCTCGTGTAATTCTTTTCCTAAATCTTTTGCATGTTCTTGCATAGTAAGAAAATCTGCTAAAATTTGAGTTGGGTGTGATTCGTCAGTCAAACCATTCCAAACTGGAACTGAAGCATATTTTGCTAATTCTTCTACAAGCTCTTGCCCAAAACCACGGTATTGTATGCCATCATAAAAGCGTGATAAAACTTGAGCAGTATCAGAGATAGATTCTTTTTTGCCAATTTGTGAACCTGAAGGCCCTAAATAAGTTACTTGCGCACCTTGATCATAAGCCGCAACTTCAAAAGAGCAACGTGTTCTTGTGCTATCTTTTTCAAAAATAAGCACAATGTTTTTTCCTTTGAGGTTTTGTGGTTCAGTACCAAGTTTTTTATGTTGTTTATATTCAGCAGCAAGCTTTAGTAAATAAGCAATTTCTGCAGGGCTATGGTCATAAATCTTTAAAAAATCACGATTTTTAAGCATTTTTTATCCTTATTAAATATATGAATTATAGAAATTATTTTTCAACAATTAATGTGCCAACAGCTTCGCCATCAAGAAGTAATTTTTCTAAATTACCTTCTTTTCTGCCATCTAAAATATAGGCACGTTTGCAGCCCTTATGAAGAGCATTTAAACAACTATCAACTTTAGGTATCATTCCACCAGTAATGGTTTCATCATTTTTTAATCGGTCAATATCTGCAAATGTAAGAATTTGTTGTAAATTTCCTTCCTTGTCAAGGACGCCAGGAACGTCAGTCACTAGAACGAAAACATCAGCTTCAAGAGCTCCCGCAATAGCGCCACTTGCAATATCAGCATTCACATTAAGGCTAATTCCGCCTAAACCATAAGCGATAGGAGCAATAACAGGTAAGTAAGAATTCTTTAATAAAAGTTTTACATAATCAATATTTACTTGAGTAACTTCACCAACATAGCCAAGTTCTTCATTCTTTTCAGCGTATAGAGTTGCATTATCTTTACCAGACATTCCAACAGCATTAAGACCAGCTTCTTTGAATAAGCCAACAAGTTTTGCATTCAAACTTCCACGTAAAACCATTTCAACAACTTCCATAGTTGCTTCATCCGTGTAGCGCATACCATTAACAAAGTGTGAGTCAATCTTTAAACGCTCGAGTAATGCATTTATATGTGGGCCACCACCATGTGTTAGAATGAGTTGATGACCTAACTCGTCAAGTTTTTTTAAACTTTTAGCAAATGATAAAGAAAGTTCATCTTTATCCATTGCATGCCCGCCGTACTTAATAAGTATTTTTGACATTCTGTCTCCTTACTAAACTAATGCATGTTAAAACAATTTTAAAAACAAAATTAAAATTACCTTGAATAATAAAGAAAGTAAAGAAAATAATGAAGTTGTGAGAAAATAACAGAAAAAAAGCCCTAAAAGAAAACTCTTAGGGCTTAGTATTTTTAGTGCAAATCTAATTTTAGAGGTGTGCAGCTTCTTCTTTCATTTCAAATGCTTCGAAGATATCACCAATTTTGATGTCGTTGTAATTTTCTAATGACATACCACATTCAAAACCTTTAGCAACTTCTTTTGCATCATCTTTGAAACGTTTGAGTGAAGAAATTTTACCTGTGTAAATAACAACACCTTCACGTAAGAGGCGAATGCCACAGTTACGAACCATTTTACCGTCAGTAACATAAGTACCAGCGATTGTTCCAACTCTTGAAAGACTGAATGTTTCACGAACTTCTGCTTGACCAAGATAAA
The DNA here is from genome assembly GCA_964370245.1 of uncultured Desulfovibrionaceae bacterium. Taxonomy (GTDB): domain Bacteria; phylum Desulfobacterota; class Desulfovibrionia; order Desulfovibrionales; family Desulfovibrionaceae; genus CAYJAZ01. Next base: position 26,067 of record CAYJIN010000002.1, on the reverse strand, counting down.
CTTCTTTTTGAACAGGAGCAAGTAAGCCTTCCATAGCAGCGCGAATTTCTTCAACAAGTTTGTAGATAATGTCATAGTAACGAATATCAACATTTTCATTGTCAGCAAAGTCTTTCACTTTTGCAGTTGGACGCACGTTGAAGCCGATTACAATAGCTTCTGATGCAGCTGCAAGCATGATGTCTGATTCAGAAATTGAACCAGCACCACCGTGAATTACTGAAATGCGAACTTTTTCTGTTGAAAGCTTGTTGAGAGCTTCAGTGATTGCTTCAAGTGAACCTTGAACGTCAGCCTTAAGAATAAGGTTGAGTACCAATGCTTCAGCTGTATCAGCTTTACGAGCAAGGAATGTTTCAAGTGTAACTTTTGATTCTTTTGCAAGAACTTTTTCACGTTGCTTGATTGTACGTGTATCAGCAATACGACGAGCCATTTTTTCATCTTGTAAAGAAACAAATTCTTCACCAGCTTCAGGCACGCCTTCAAAACCTTGAACTTCAACCGGAATTGAAGGACCAGCAGATTGAATTTTCTTACCTTGATCATTGAAGAGGGCACGAACACGGCCAGCAAATACACCACAAACGAATGCATCGCCTTGGCTAAGTGTTCCTTCTTGAATTAGAACAGTAGCAACAGGGCCACGGCCTTTATCAAGTTTCGCTTCAACAATATGACCACGAGCTGATTTATCAGGATTAGCTTTTAATTCCATAAGTTCAGATTGTAAAACAAGAAGTTCTAACAATTCGTCAATACCTTCACGTTTCTTTGCTGAAAGCATAGTAACAACGGTGTCACCACCCCAATCTTCAGCTTGTAAGCCTAGTTCAGCAAGTTCACGTAAAACTCTGTCAGGGTTAGCGCCTTCTTTATCCATTTTGTTTACTGCAACAATAATAGGTACTTCCGCTGCTTTTGCGTGGTTGATAGCTTCACGAGTTTGTTCCATAACACCATCGTCAGCTGCAACAACTAAAACAACGATATCAGTAACTTGAGCACCACGTAAACGCATTGCTGTAAAAGCTTCGTGACCAGGAGTATCTAAGAATACAATTTCGCCACGTTTAGTACGTACGTGATACGCACCGATATGTTGAGTAATACCACCAGCTTCGCCAGCAGTTACGTTTGTTTCACGGATAGCATCAAGAAGTGAAGTTTTACCGTGATCAACGTGACCCATAATTGTAACAACAGGTGGACGTGGTTTAAGTTGCTCAGGGCTATCTGCTTCTTTAGGTAAGATAGCTTCTTCCGCTGAGAAACCTACTTTTTCAACTTCATATTCAAATTCAGATGCAACAACTTGTGCTGTATCAAAGTCAAGTGATGAGTTGATAGTAGCCATTACGCCTAAACCAAAGAGAATTTTGATGATTTCGCTTGATTTCAAGCCCATTTGGTGTGCCATATCAGCAACACGAATGGTTTCTTCAATACGTAATTTTCTTTTCGCAGCTTTCATAGGAACAGTTGTTGTATGTGCTTGCTTATTATCTTTTTTCTTTGGTTTTCTGCGACGACGTGGTGCATCATCATCATCACCATTGAAGGAATATTTTGTAAATTTAAAATCTTGTTGACCTGTTTTATCAGCAAATTCGTTTGTTTTCGTATTGTTTTTATTACGTTTTTTACGGCTTTGCTCTTCAGTTGGGAAAGGTAAACCTTCAACAGGACGTGGACGTGGTGTTTGTGGACGTGCAGGACGGTTGTTATTATTACGTTGATCGCCGTCTTTATCGCCACCAGGGTTTTGATTATTCCCTCTAAAACCGCCACGATTGTCATTACGGCCATCGTTTGGTCTTGGATTGTTTCTATCAAATGGTTTACGTTCGCCACGATCGTTGCCACCAGCACCTTGTGGGCGTGGGCCACGGTCGTTTCTATCGCCACGGTAGCCGCCTTCACGGTTATTATCTCTATTATAAGAAGGGCGACCGCCATCACGATTATTGTCTCTATTATAAGAAGGACGACCATCACGATTATTTTCTTTATTGTACGCAGCTTTTTCACGATTCATAGCATTTGCAGCTTGAGTAGCAGCATCTGGCTTTGAAATTACGCGTACTTGAGATTGTGGTTTATATTCTTCATTTCTTGGGGCAAAAGATCTTTCGCCAGCAGGAGGAAGAATTGATTTTGTTGAAGTGCCGTCAGGCTTAGCTGAAATAGAAGCAGAAGATTTTCTTTCAGTTTTATCTTCAGAAGTTACTTGAGCTTTTGCTTCAACTTTTTCTTCTTTTTTCTGTTTATTTTCAACAGGTTTTGCAGAAGATTTATCTTCATTTTTTTCAGCTTTAGGCTCTTGAACAACTTTTGCTTTAGCTTCAGTTTTTACTTCTTCTTTAGAAACAACCTTAGCACTTGGTTCTTCTTTTTTAGGTGCTTGAATAATACGTGCACCAGTAGAAGCAGGAGCTTTTTCAGTTTTTTCAGTTTTCACTGCTTTTGCTGAATCAGCTTTCTTTTCTGTTTTTGGGCTTGCTTTGTCTTCAGCTTTTTTCTCAGCTTTAGGAGCTTTTTCAGTTTTTTCAGCTTTCTCAGTTTTGACTGGTTTTGCTTGCGCAACTGGTTCAGCTTTTTTCTCAGCTACTTTTTCTTTTTTAGCAGCTGGCTTTTTCTCAGTAGGTTCTGAAGCTTTGTTTGCTTTAGCAGGTTTTTCTGCTTTTGGTTCGTCTTCATTATCTACATTACGTCTACGGCGTACGATAACCCCACCGCTTTCAGTTGAAACACTTGAAGTAACGGTGTTTTTAGTTTTATAATAAGAGCGAATGTTATCAACATCATTCTCATCAACGGAATTTGTTGAAGATCTCAAATGTATGTCTAAATCGTGTTTAATATCACGCAACATAGTAGAATGATCAACATTAAGTTCTTGTGCTAGTTCTTTTATGGTTATCTTTTTTTCCATAGATTTAAGCCTTTTTGCCCTTTTGTTTTAGCTTGAGCATTTGGAATTTTTCCTGGCATTTTTCTTCATTACAAAGATAAATGCCTCTTTGTTGTTCAATTTTTTTTGTATCTAAAAGCATATTTTTACCAAGAGGAGCAAGTTTTTCATTCGATTGAGGTAAAATATAGCGATTCAATTCTTTTTTTGGAAATCTCTCTCTGCAAATCACGCACATTCTAGTGGGTTCATATACTTTTGAAATTTCAGTATCCATTGTAATTGTCTTCTGTGTCAAGTTTGTAAAATTTATCTTGTTTTCAAAACTATTCAGCATCAGCTTCTTGAACTTCAACTAAACGAACAGTTTCAGTTTCTAAAGCAGGGGAGATAAATTTGATTGCTTGGCGAAGTTCACTAATGCGTGAAGAAGAAATGTTGAGTGCTTCTTCTAATTCTTCATCTGTTGCTTCATTCAACAATTCTAAAGTGTTGAAACCCGCTTCGATAAAGGTGTTTACAGGAATTTCTGCAACGCTTGCAACTTGTTCTAAGCCTCTGCCTTGTTTTTGAGTGTCGCCATTGCCGAGTAATTCAGCATAACGTGATTCAGTAAAGAGATCAATTTTCCAGCCAAGTAATTGCGCTGCTAATTTTACGTTTTGACCTTTTTTACCAATTGTAGCAGTAAGTTGTTCATCAGGAACAGTAATTTCAAGAAGGTTTTCTTCTTCATTTACCATAATGCGTGAAATTACAGCAGGAGCTAAAGCATTTTTCGCATATTCTGCAATATCAGCAGACCAGATAACAATATCAATACGTTCGCCACGAAGTTCTTGCACAACGTTTTGAATACGTGAGCCACGCACACCAACGCATGCACCCACTGGATCAATATCCTTATCTTTTGAGAAAACAGCAACTTTAGCACGTAAACCAGGGTCACGAGCAACTGCCATGATTTGGATTGTGCCTTCATCAACTTCAGGAACTTCACGACGGAAGAGAGCAGCAAGATAGTCACGGTGTGAACGTGAAATAATAAGTTGTGGACCACGACCATCACGGCGAACATCAATTAATAAAGCTTGGCAGCGTTCATTTCTTTTATAATGTTCTCTTGCAATTTGATCTTCTTTTGGTAACAAAGCTTCAATTTTTCCAAGGTTTACAATAAATCCAGCTTTATCACGACGTTGAATAACACCTGAAACAATTTCGCCAATTCTATCTTTATATTCTTCGTATACTAAACCTTGTTCAGCATCACGCATACGTTGAATAATAACTTGTTTAGCTGATTGCGCTGCAATACGGCCAAGATCTTCAACTTTTAGGCGAAAGCCCATTTCATCGTCAAGCATAACTGATGGATCAAGCAATTTTGCTTCGTCAATATCAATTTGGTTGATATCATTAGCAACATCATCAACAACAATTTTGAATTGATATACTTCAATTTCGCCACTGTCTTCATTAAAACGAACTTCTACGTCAAGGTCATCGCCGTATTTTTTTACTACAGAAGTACGTACAGCATCTTCTAAAGTATCAACAAGCAATTCTTTTTCGATACCTTTATCTTTTGCTATTTGTTCAATTGCTTTTTTAAGTTCTTGACTCATAATTTATTCCTAAATTGTTTTTACTATTTATTTGTATATATTAATTGAATTGTTTACAATTCTAGTATCAATATATTAACTTTATTTCAAAATACTTTCTAAAAATTCGTTCACTTCAGAAGTTTGCTTTTCAGCAACTTCTTGGGCTTTTGCAAGTCTGTCTAATCTTGCCATTTTAGAGTTTTTACCGTATTTAGCTTTGTTTTTATCAGATTTATCATCTTTCGAAGATTTTTTTGAATTTTTTACTTCTTTCACTTCTTTTTTATTTTCTTCTTCAGAAGAAGTGAGAGCTTTTGCAGAATTATCTTCAAATTCAGGCACAAGCTTTGCTCTTTTTACATTATTCCATGAAATTTCAAAGCTTATTCCATCATGGTCGGAAACAACTTCAAAGCTTTCATCGCTAACACTTGTTAATTTACCTTGAATTTTTCTACGTGACTTTACTTTTTCATTCCCTTTGCCAGCTTCAACAGGTGCGTTTAAATTTACTAACACTGTTTTGCCGCAATAGTCTTTCATTTGTTCTAAAAAGAAGAACACTCTATCAAGACCAGGAGTTGAAACTTCTAAAATCCACGGTTCAGCAAAAAATTCTTCAACATCGAGCACAAGACCAACAAGACGAGAAACTTTAGCGCATTCGTCAATGCCAGCTGCTTGCACATTTGATTCAGAATCAGAATTACTAATATCAGTGGCATCTTGCAAATAAATGCGAACAATGTGCTTTGCGCCACTTTGAATTTCAAGACCCCACAATTCAAGCTCTAAGTTTTCAATAATAGGGCGAACATGAAATTCTATTTTTTTTACAACATCTTGCATATCATCTCACAAGTATTTAATACAAAAAAAAGGTAGCCACAACAGGCAACCTCAACTAAAACATGAAACAAATAAGCAAGCTTTTTCTTTCATGCAGAAAATCTATACTATATATAATATGATGTTGTCAAGTCTTTTTTATGTTATTAAAATTTATAAATATATATTTTTAAGTGTTCCTAAGCTGATTTAAGAACACTTAAATAAATTATACTTTTACACCAACTTTCGGGCAAAATTCTTGCATCTCACATTCAGAACATTGTGGTTTTTTAGCATCGCAAACATGTCTGCCAAACCACACCATTTTATGATTTACATTACCCCATTGTTCTGGAATAAAGATTGCGAGTAAATCTTCCTCAACTTTTACAGGATCAGTTTCTTTTGTTAAACCAAGACGATAGGCAATTCGTTTTACATGCGTATCAACGGCAATGCCAAGATTTATTCCAAATGCTCCTGAAAGAACACAATTAGCAGTCTTACGCCCAAGGCCAGGAAGTTTAACTAATTCTTCCATAGTTTGCGGAACTTCGCCATTATGTTCGTTGACGATGATTTTTGAAGCTGCAATAATATTTTTTGCTTTGTTGTGATAAAAACCAGTAGATTTTACATATTCTTCCACTTCAGAAAGTTCAGCATCAGTAAAATCATAAACCGTCTTGAAGCGTTCAAATAGGGCAGGGGTAACCATGTTTACGCGCGCGTCAGTGCATTGTGCGGCTAACACAGTGGCAACAAGTAATTCCCATGGTGAAGTTGAATTAAGTAAAGTTTCTGGCTTTATATAACGCACATTGAGTAAGTCAATTACTGTAGCCGCGCGTTCTTTTATTGCTTTTGTATATTTTTTCATATAAACAACCTTTGTTTGCTTTTGTAAGAAAATTTGAAGAAAAAACTTTGTGCAATGATAAAAATATTGCTTTTTTATAATATTTGTATATGCTTTTTTTATCAAATCTTGTAAAAGTATGATAAATTAATTTTATATAAAAAGAAAGGATTATTCGCATGATACACATTTCAGGATCTATTGCTTATGATAGAATTATGACTTTCCCTGGGAAATTTGAAGAACATATCTTACCAGAAAAATTACACGTTTTAAACGTTTCATTTATGGTTGATAAAGTTGTTGAAATGCGTGGTGGAACAGCTGGAAATATTGCGTATAACCTTGCGCTTTTAGGCGAAAAACCAATGATGTATTCATCAGTCGGTAAAGATTTTATCACTTATGAAAAAGCATTCAAAGAACTTGATATTCCATTAGAAAATGTTTTTGTTGATGATAATAACTTCACAGCTTCCTGTTACATCACAACTGATTTAATGGCTAATCAAATAGCTGCTTTCTCACCTGCGGCTATGTCAAATAATCTTATTCCTGCTTTTTACCCAAAAACTGATGTTGCAAACGATTGGGCAATTGTTTCACCAGGAAATTTAGACGATATGATTAATCTTACTCGTCATTATGCTTCTGAAAAAACAAGATTAATTGCAGATCCTGGCCAGCAAATTATTGTTCTTCCTCATGAGCATTTAGCTGAAATGATTGAAGCTTGCGATATTTTAATTGGTAACGATTATGAAATTTCACGCATTTGTCAGATTCTTGATGTGAAAATTGAAGACTTATACAATAAACTTACTTATATCATAACTACATATGGCGAAAAAGGTTCTTCAATTAGCGGTAGAGAGTTTGAAAAAATGTATATGATTGATGTTGCAAAACCTGATTGTGTTGTTGACCCTACTGGTTGTGGCGATTCTTACAGAGCTGGCTTATTAAAAGGTTTACACTCTGAACTTGATATTATTACTTCAGCACAACTTGCGTCAGTTACTGCATCTTTTTGTGTTGAAAAAAATGGCACACAAGAGCATAACTTTACTAACCAAGCTTTCATTGAAAGATATGAAAAAACTTTTGGAACTTTTCCACTTCTCAAAATTTAGTCTTGTAAAGTCAACTTAGAAATAATAAAAAGGGAGCTTTTAAAGTTCCCTTCTTTGTAAAAGGCGAAGAAATGAAATTATCAATGGGAATAGCAGCACTTGTAATGGCTGTGAGCATGCTTTTATCTCGATTTATGGGTTTATTTCGTGATAAAATTATCTCTTGGCAGTTTGGTGCAGGTAATGATGCTGATATTTATTTTACAGCTTTTGTTATTCCTGATTTCATAAATTACCTTTTAGCAGGTGGATATCTTTCTATAACACTTATTCCATTTTTGGCAGAAAAATTTAATGCTGAAAAAGAACTGTGTGAAAACAATAGTGTAGCTTCTTGCAAAAAAGATAGTTGGCATTTTTTCGGAACAGTCTTTTCTTGGGCGGCAATTGCTATAACTTCCCTTACTTGTTTAGCTTTTATTTTTGCGCCTAATCTAACAAATATTATAGCGCCTGGTTTCAGTCCTGAACAGAAAATACGTTTAGCCTATTTTTTACGAATTATCTTGTTTGCTCAAGTTTTCTTTTTACTCGGTGCTTGCTTTTCAGCAATTCTTTACATTAGAAAAGAATTTTTAGTGCCCGCGCTTATGCCCTTGATTTATAACGGATTTATTCTTCTTTTTGGTGTTGCATTTCCTTATTTAGGTTTAGCACAAGGCATGGAAGGATTTTGTTATGGTGTGCTCTTTGGTGGATTTTTAGGTGCATTCCTTTTGCCTTATTATGCAGTAAAAAGACATGGCTTAGAATGGAATTTATCTCTCAAACATAAAGATTTCAAAAAATTTATTATTATTGCTCTTCCTTTAATGTTAGGGCAGTCAATTGTTGTTTTAGATGAGCAATTTGTGAGAATTTTCGGTTCTATGGCTGGTGAAGGTGCGGTATCTTTACTCAATTATTCAAGAAGGATAATGCTTGTTCCCGTTGGTGTTGTTGCCCAAGCAGCGGCTGTTGCCTCTTTTCCATTTCTTGCTTCTTTGCTTGCTGAAAAACAATTTGATAAATTCAATCAAACGCTTTCAAGGGCAATTACATCTTCGCTTATTATTATTATTCCAATCACTTCTTATATGATTTTAGAAGCAAAGAATATTATAGGATTTATTTTTGAAGGCGGTGTTTTTACAACGCTTGAAACAGAAAAAGCAAGCCCACTATTACAGATTATGCTTATTTCAGTTCCATTTTGGGCAATTCAGCAAATTATAGCTCGTGCTTTTTACGCGAAGCAAAATACAATAACTCCTGCTATTGTAGGAACAATTGCAACATGTATAGTTGTGCCGATTTATATTTATTTTGTGCCAATGTATGGTTCTATAATGGTTGCTAGTATTACTTCTTTATCTGTTATTCTCTATACTTTTATTCTTTTTTATGTATGGCAAAAGAAAAATTCATCTCAAATATATCTTGATTGCGCAAAAGCCTTTTTACGCTCATTAGTAATTGTTCTTCCACCAATCTTTTTTGCTTGGTATGTGCAAGTTAAACTTGAGCATATCTCATTTAATGTTTCACCATTATTCAAACAATTTTATGAATTATTAATATCAGGCACTGTCTTTTCTTTAATTTGGTTTATATTAATGTATAAATTACAAAGAGATGATTTGAATGTTTTTTTAGCGCCACTATTAAGAAAAATACAAAGAAAAAAAATATAATTTTGATAAAAAGGTGTTCTATGAAAGTAACTATTGCTAAACATGCAGGTTTTTGTATGGGGGTTGATTTAGCTCTTAAAAAATTAGATTCTGCTTTATTGGAAAACACTTGCTTGAAAGTAGCAACTTTAGGACCAATTATTCATAATCCTCAAGTGTTAGCTGAATATAAAGAGAAAAAGGTTGAAGTTTTAAATTCTGTTGAAGATGTTGAAGATAATATGTGTGTGATTATTCGCGCGCATGGTATTCCTAAAGAAGATGAAGAAAAACTTAATTTAAAAGACGTAAAACTTATTGATGCAACGTGTCCTAAAGTGAAAGCTGCACAAATTGCTGTTGCAAATTCAACCTCAAAGTCTTCATTTGATACTCTTCTTCTGCTTTATGGTGAAGAAGAACACCCCGAGGTAAGGGGCTTGGTTTCTTATTCTTCTATTCCATATCTTGTTTTTTCAAACCCTGAAGATGTTTTATCAAAGCTTCAAGATCTTCCAAAGAATATAATTTTAGTTTCTCAAACAACACAAGACAAAGAAATCTATAATGAATTTTCTAAAAACTTAAAGATTTAGTTCAAGGAAATTTAAAAATACTTGATACCATTTGTAATGCAACAAGTGATAGACAAGATGCCGTGCGTGAGCTTGCCTTGGATAATGAAAATAAGCCAGATGCTTTTATTGTAATTGGCGGCAAAACAAGCGGAAATACAAGACGTTTAGCAGAAATTGCTACATCATATAAATTGCCAACTTATTATATTGAGCAGGCGAGTGAATTGGATATTGCTGATTTTCACAATGCAAAAAACATTGCTATAACTGCTGGTGCTTCAACACCAAATAAATATATTGAAGAAGTAAGAAAACTTTTTGAAGGTTAGATATGATAAATAATCATAATAAAATTTGAAAAGTGTGATTCAAATCATACTTGCTAATCACAATAGCTTGTTATATATCTTGATGAAAATTAAGATATATTATCTATAAATAATCTACAATAGATAAATAGTGCATTTATTTATTGATAAAAGGAAATACAATGGAAGTTTCATTTTTTCGTGGAAGAAGGTTAAGACAAAGCCCTGAAATGCGTTCAATTATGCGTGAAGTTGTGCTGAGACGTGAAAATTTGGTAATGCCATATTTTGTTGTTGATACACCTGATCCAAACTATAAAAGACCAATTGCCTCAATGCCAGGCATTTTTCAATTTTCTCTTAAAGCTTTAGAAAAACATCTAGAAGAAATTGTTGATTGTGGCTTACATTCGCTTATTCTTTTTGGCATTCCTAAAAAGAAAAATGCTACAGGTTCTGAAGGTTATCATGAAAATGGTATTGTGCAGCAAGCTGTTCGCATGATAAAAAAACGTTGGCCACATCTTGTTGTTATTACTGATGTTTGCCTTTGTGAATATACTGATCATGGCCACTGCGGTATTCTCAAACAAGGCAGAACTAAAGATATAGTTACAGTTGATAATGACGCAACTTTAGAATATTTAGCAAGAACTGCGCTTTCCCATGCAGAAGCTGGGGCTGATATTTTAGCACCATCTGACATGATGGATGGAAGAATTGCTGTTATTCGTGCTGCTTTAGATGAAGCGGATAAAGGCTTTGAGAATATTCCAATTATGTCTTATTCTGTGAAATATGCATCATCTTATTATGGCCCATTTAGAGAAGCGGCTGAATCAGCACCACAAATGGGTGATAGACGTTCATATCAAATGGATTTTTCAATTGTGAAAGAAGCAACTCGTGAAGCGCAAGCTGATATTCAAGAAGGTGCTGATATTCTTATTGTTAAACCAGCTGGTGCGTATCAAGATATTATTCATACCTTGCACACTACTTTTGATACACCAATTGCTGCTTATCAAGTAAGTGGTGAATATTCAATGATTAAAGCCGCTGGACAAAACGGCTGGATTGACGAAACAGCAGTCGCTTTTGAATCGCTTATTGGACTAAGAAGAGCAGGCGCACAAATTATTATTACCTATTTTACTGAAGATTTACTTTATAGAGGACTTATCTAGTGAGTGAAAAAACTAATGCATCAAATATAAGTGCCCCGCATGGACACGGAGCACAAGAACAGAGTGGACTGTCAAATTCTGATAAAAGCGGACATCCGCACGCTCATAAAGGTGGGCACCCACACGGGCATGGCGCAAATGGTCATCCCATGGGTACAGGCCATCAGACAGGCCATCCAATGGACGCACCAAATTGCCGTTTAATCGCATGGGAAGTAACACGTTCTTGTAACTTAGCGTGTAAACACTGCCGTGCTGAAGCGCATATCGAGCCATACGAAGGTGAGTTAGATACAAAAGAAGCGAAAGCTTTGCTTGATACATTTACTGAAGTTGGCAATCCAATCATTATCTTTACAGGTGGCGATCCTATGATGCGCCCTGATATTTATGAACTTGGCGCTTACGCTAAATCAATTGGTTTACACCCAGTTTTATCTCCAAACGGAACTTTAATTACAGCTGAAAATGCGCATCAAATTAAAGAAGCAGGTTTTGGCAGATGCTCTATTTCTATTGATGGTAAGGATGCTGAATCGCATGATAGTTTCCGTGGTGTTCCTGGTTCTTTTGAAAAATCATTGCAAGGCATTGAATATTTGAAAGCAGCAGGTGTTGAATTTCAAATCAATACTACTGTAACAAAGTCAAATCTTCACACTTTTAAAGAAATCTTTAATCTTTGTGAAAAACTTGGTGCTGTTGCATGGCATATTTTCTTGCTTGTGCCAATGGGCAGAGCTTCTGACATTCAAGATGAAGTTATTACAGCTGCAGAATATGAAAAAGTTCTTCACTGGTTTTATGATTTTAGGCAAACAACTTCAATGCATCTTAAAGCAACTTGTGCGCCGCATTATTACCGTATTATGCGCCAAAGAGCTAAAGAAGATAATATTCCCGTAACTCGTGAAAACTTTGGTATGGACGCTATGACACGTGGCTGTTTAGGCGGAATTGGTTTCTGTTTTGTATCACACGTTGGGCAAGTTCAACCTTGTGGTTATCTTGAACTTGATTGCGGAAATATTAAAAAAGAAAGATTCCCTGAAATTTGGAAAAACTCAAAAATCTTCAATCAATTCAGAGATAAATCAACCTATGAAGGCAAATGTGGTGTGTGTGAATATCATAAAGTTTGCGGTGGGTGTAGGGCAAGAGCTTATTCAATGCATGAAAATCATCTTGCTGAAGAACCTTTATGTCAATATGAACCAAAATTGATGGAAAAAGTATAACTTTTGTTGTGGGATAGTATTTCTTAATAAATTGATAAATACTATCCCCAATAAAATATATTGGATTTATTATGAAAAAATGGCCATTAAAAGTAAGCTTAGTTCCTTTGAAAGCAGAATATCTTGAAAGTGAAAAAATCTGCCTTGCGGCTGATTGCACAGCTTTTGCGTGTCAATCATTTCATCAAAGATACACAAAAGATAAAACTTTACTCATTGCTTGCCCTCGTTTGGAGGATAAAGAAGAACTTACTAATAGGTTAGCAGAAATATTCATAATTGCAAAAGCAAAGCAGATTGATATAATAAGAATGGAAGTACCTTGTTGTACACTTTCAAAATTGGTTGATGATGCATTGGCGCAATGTAAAGGTAAACTTGAGTGCGAGCCAAAAGTTCAAGTTCGCATGCTTAAAACAAATGGTATTGAACCAATGCCAAAAATGTTTGGTTAAATTTTTATTATTTTTTAGGAGGTTATTATGAATTTTGATGCACAAAGAATTAATTCAACTATAGGTAATACACCGATTATATATTTACGTAAATTTTCAGAGCTTTATAATGCCTCTTTCTTTCTAAAGCTTGAAAGCAGAAATCCTGGTGGTTCTATTAAAGATAGAATTGCACTTCAAATGGTGCAAACAGCAATACAAGAAGGGAAAGTAAGCGAAAATGGCATTATTGTTGAACCTACAAGCGGAAATACTGGTATAGGCTTAGCAATTGTTGCAAAAGAATTTGGGCTTACCACAATGCTAGTCATGCCAGAATCAATGTCAATTGAAAGAAGAAAACTTCTTCAAGCCTATGGCGCAGAACTTGTGCTTACTCCTGCTGATCAAGGCATGAGTGGAGCAGTTAAAAAAGCAAAAGAATTAGTTGAAGAATTAGAAAATGCTTATATGCCTGATCAGTTCTCAAATCCAGCTTGTGTTGAAGCGCACTATCAAAATACTGGCCCTGAAATTTTAGATTTTTTTGTGGAAAATTCTCTTGAGCTCAATGCCTTTGTTGCAGGTGTTGGCAGTTCAGGAACTTTGAGCGGCGTTGGCAAATATTTGAAAGAAAATATTTCTGATACACATATAATTGCTGTTGAACCAGCAACTTCTGCTGTGTTATCTGGCGAACCAGTTGGTAAACACGGCATTCAAGGGATTGGTGCTGGCTTTATTCCTGATAATTTCAATCGTGATGTAGTGGATAATATCTATAAAGTCACCACTGAAAAAGCTATTGAAGAAGCGCAAAATCTCATGAAGCTTGAAGGTATTTCTTGCGGAATTTCAACAGGTGCAAACTTAGCTGCTTGTATTCGATATGCTATAAATAATCCGCATAAAAATATTGTAACTGTTGCGCCTGATGCGGTTGACAAATATCTCTCAACTGCTTTATTTAATGAATAAGACATCTATAAATAAAGGTTTAATATGATTATTTCTCCAAAACGTATTCCAATAATTGACCAAATAACTGAAGAATTATGCACTGCAGAACAATTAGAAAGTGTTTTTCATGCAACTGTGTGCAATTCGCCTATGCCTTCAACAGTAGCGCTCAATGAAATTGTTGAAAGATTAAAGGCAATTATCTTTCCTGGATTTTTTGGTACTTCACAAGTTTTTCCTGAATCAATTCGTTATCACGTTTCAGCAAGCATGGATTCAATCTATCGCTTACTCAAAGAGCAAATTATTGCTGGCGGTTGTTTTGCCTGTGCTGAATATGCGCAAGATTGCAATGGCTGTGAGCGTACTTCACACGATATGACTGTTGAATTTCTTGCTACATTGCCAAAAATTCGTGATCTTTTAGTAAAAGATGCACAAGCTGCCTATGAAGGCGACCCAGCAGCAACTTCACCGGGGGAAACAATCTTTTGTTATCCTTCGCTATTAGCATTGACTCACCATAGAATTGCGCATGAACTTTATAAAATAAAAGTTCCATTAATTCCAAGAATTATTTCTGAAATGGCACATTCGAGAACAGGAATTGATATTCACCCAGGCGCACAAATTGGCGAATATTTCTTTATTGATCACGGAACTGGTGTTGTTATTGGTGAAACTTGCAGAATTGGCAATCATTGTAGGGTATATCAAGGGGTTACACTTGGTGCTTTATCATTCCCTAAAGGCGAAGACGGTGTGCTTGTAAAAGGTAATATACGTCATCCAAAATTACTCAATAACGTTATTGTGTATGCGGGTGCTACTATTCTTGGAAATATTACTATTGGTGAAAATTGCGTTATTGGTGGTAATGTTTGGGTGACTGATGACGTTGCTGATAATTCAAAAATAATAATGAAAAATCCAAAATAATAAGTGGATAAATTCTAAAATATTTAAAGAATAAACGCTTAGCGCTTGACAAGTAATTATATATGATTAAAATTTCAAAAAGAATAATTTAATTTGAGGATGTTATGCCACATACATACAATAAAAAAGGTGAATTTGAAAAAGTTCAAAACTCAGCTGATGACGTGAATATTTCTGAAGAAGCTCAAAATCTTTATGAACAAGTTTTAGATGAAGAAGTTGAACAAGCTGAAAACCAGACTGAGCAAGCAGAAGAAAAAGCATTTTCACAAGCTGATGCACAAAAAGAAATTGAAGAACTAAAATTGCGCACACTTGCTGAAATGGATAATTTCAAAAAACGCCTTATGCGTGAAAAAGAAGAGCAAGCAAAGTTTGCTGCTGAAAATGTTTTACTTGATATTATTCCGGCACTCGATAACCTCGACTTAGCTTTGCAATATTCAAGCAATGAAGCATGTAAAGATATTCTTATAGGCATTCAAATGACAAGAAAACTTCTTCTTGATAGTTTGAAAAACCACGGTTTAAACACAATTTCTGATGAGAAAGTTCCTTTTAATCCTGAAATTCATGAAGCTGTAAGCCAAGAAGAAAGTGAAGAATTAGAAGCAAATTATATTGTTAAAGTTCTTCAAAAAGGCTATATGCTCAAAGATAGACTTTTACGCCCAGCAAAAGTTGTAGTGTCTAAGTAGTTAGATTTATAGTAAAAGTAAAAGGAAAATATGCAAGCCAATAAGAATGAATTGTTAGATATTCAAAGTAATAAATCTGAAATTGCTATTCCTATCGAAAGAGTAGGGGTAAAAAAAGTTCAAATTCCTCTTGTTGTGCGTGATAAAATTCAAGGCAAGCAACACACCGTAGCTGAAGTTGATATGGCGGTTGACTTGCCTGCAGAATTTAAAGGTACGCACATGAGTAGGTTTATTGAATCGCTTGAAAGTTGGCGTGAGAAAAACCCAGAAGGTTTAGATTACGCAAGCCTTAAACTTTTACTTGAAGAAGTTAGAGTAAAACTTCAAGCATTTTCATCATATATAAAATTTTCATTTCCATATTTTACTATGCGTGAAGCACCAATTTCAAAAGCTGTTGCACCTGTTGCATATCAATGCGCTTTTATTGGCGAAAGAAATGCAGAAAATGAAACTCATTTTGTTTTAGAAATTCAAGTGCCTGTTACAACAGTATGCCCTTGTTCCAAAGCTATTTCAAAAGGTGGCGCGCATGGGCAAAGAACAGTAATCAACTTAAAAGTTGAAATGGTAAAATTTAATTGGATTGAAGATTTTATCGAATTAGCAAATCAAAGCGGTTCAGCTCCAATTTATACATTGGTAAAAAGGCTAGACGAAAAAGAACTTACTGAAAATGCTTACGATAATCCACACTTTGTTGAAGATGTTGTTCGTTCGCTTGCTCAAAAGTTAGATAATCTTTCTGATATAACTTCTTATCATATTGAAGCAGAGAGTTTTGAATCAATTCACCCGCATAATGCATTTGCTGTGGTTACTTCGCACCATAAAACAATTTCAAAATAAGAATAAATTCATTAAGATAGAAAGGATTTGTTTATGAATAATACACTTGAAATAAAAGTTAAACAAAGCACTAAAAACGCTCTTTTACCTCTTTCCTTAGCTGATTTAAATCTAGAAGGGCACACTTCTGAAAGAAATATGCAAATTCCAGTAGGAACATTTCTTACAAAAGGTGAAACTAAAATATTTCAAGTGATTGACTGTAAAGATGTTTCAGCAAGTAAGCATACTTATTCACTACCTTTATTAAAGAATTTAGTTGAAATTGAAAAAGATGAGCTTTTCTCTCTTTCACCTGTGAAAGAAGGCTATTCACTTGCAATTGTTACACTTTCTGATAAAGGTTATCAAGGAAATAGAGAAGACACCAGTGGCGAGCTTATTCATCAAATTATGCAACAAGCTTTACCACTTTCATTTATTAATCATTATATGCTTCCTGATAATCCAACAAGATTAAAAGCTTTAGTAAGCAAACTTGCGCTTGAAAATCAATATGATATCATAATTACAACTGGCGGAACTGGCATTGCGCCCACTGATTTAACTCCTGAAGCGATTATTCCACTTCTCACACGTCGTTTCCATGGTTTTGAGCAAGCGATGATGGCTGCAAGTTTTCAAAAAACTCCTAATGCGCTTATTTCACGTGCATTTGTTGGAACAATTGAAAAAACATTTATTGTTGCTTTACAGGGCAGCCCAAAAGCTGTGCGTGAAAATCTTGAAGTTATTATGCCTGCCTTACCACATACTTTAGATAAATTAAATGGTTCAACAATTGATTGTGCAACATTATAAAAAATCTGCTTTCTAATTATCTAAATTAACATACAATTATAAAAATTTGACTTTATAAAAATTCTGCGTATATTGTCAATCAGTTACTTTTGCAATAACTAAAAATGTAAAAGACGAAAAGGAATACAAATGCAAGCAAAAAAACATGTTTATTCAACTATCTCTACAGAAGAAAAAATAACACTTCTACAATCGCTTTTACAAGAACAAAAAGCACAAGATATGACTGTGATAGACATAAGAAAATTTTCTCAAATGACTGACATGGTTATCGTTCTTACTGCTGGTAGCTTACGTCATGCAAAAGCTTTGGCTGATAAATTAGCTGAAACTGCTAAAAAGGAAAATCTTGAATTTTTACATACTGAAGGGTATGAAAGTGCACAATGGATTTTAGTTGATATGAATGATGTTGTTGTGCATATTTTCCAAGATGAATCAAGAAGATTGTATGATTTAGAAAGCTTATGGCAAGATTCTAAAGGTATTGTTCAATAATTTCCAAAACTCAGTTTTAACTGAGCATAATTTTAAAAAAACTAGAATAAATTTCAAGTAATTTATTTATTTTCTTTTACCTCTTTTATGCAAGTTGAGTGGGGTAATTGAATAGAGCTTCAAAATTTGCCTAAAAAAAGCACTTTTTGATAGAGTATGATAGTTGATTTTGCTCATTATCAGTAAGTTTAAAAAAAAGTTTAAAAAAACTCAAAAAAAAGCTTGCAAAAGATTTCCACTTGTTATACATATTCTTTGGCGATAACAAAAGCCATGTGGCAAGATAGCTCAGTTGGTTAGAGCACACGGTTCATACCCGTGGGGTCGTAAGTTCAAATCTCACTCTTGCTACCAAATTAAAATAATGTAAAGCCTTACAATGTATGTTGTAAGGCTTTACTTTTTTTTGTTTAAAATAGAAAAACTTAGAATTACCCTATATCTTTTAAATTATTCGCCGATACATAGATTGAGATGAAAATTTGTAAAAATTATTAAATTCTTCAATTTTTGAGGAGGTGTTTATGATTTCTCCTGTAAGTATGGGTTCAAGTTCTCTTCCATCATTCAATATTACTACCAGTGAAAGCATGAATGAAAATTCTTTGCAAAGAGCTGAAATGACGCTTGCAAATGCGCAAGATGCAAATGGCACTATTGATTATTCACGCAAAACTAAAGAAGAAGTCCAAGAAATTCAAGATGCTGCAGTTGTAGTTCTTTCTTCAATGATGCCAGAAGAAGAAAAAAGCAACACTTTTACAACATCACTTTCCAATATTGATCCAATTTATAATAAGAATGCGCTCACAACTGACGTAACACAAACTTCTAACTTCAAGCAAGCAGAAGCGAGTTTTGGTTCTGCTGCGGCAGCAAGTGTATCAGCTGCAAGTAATGCAATGTCATCAAATGAAGATGTTCTCAATGCATTGCAAGATCAAATTGAAGAAAAAGTTGTTGAAGCTCAAGAAAATGCACAAGCTGAACGTAAAGAAGAAAGCGCACAACTTCAAGAAGAAAGAATGGCAGCAGCAACTGCTCCAACAGATACTAGCACTGCACCTCAACAAGCAGCGGCAGCATCACAAGCAAACCAAGGGCAAACGACTGTTAATACTACTAGTGCTAACACTACAAAACCTGTTGAAACAAGTTCTTCAACCGAAACTGCACAAGCTGTGCAAAGCACTTCCTCGTCTGCTTCAACATCTTCATCTGGCTCTGGGCAAGAATCAGTTGATGTATATGTATAATTTCAATTTCAAATGTTATAAAATAAGGACGATTTTTATAGTCGTCCTTTTTCATTTAAATTATGTATTTATAATTGTTTGTGTGCGTTCAAATTATAAAGCAACTAATTTCAGATCCCCAAAAGCTAAAAATTCACTATCGCAAGAAGCAAAAATTGCATTTAATCCTAATGGTTGTATTTCTTTGAAATACTCTAACACAGTATTGAAATCATTCTTTGATTTTAGCATGTTGCATGTTTTTGTTGCCATTGAATCTGCTAAAGCACCATTTTCAGCAATTATAAGCGATAATTCAGCATTACCAAAGCTCAATGAATGCCCAATAACAGAAGAAGAAGCACAAAGTGCAAGCCCCGTAGTTGGTTGAATTTCCAAACCAATTTTCAATTCTTGCTCAGGTTTATCTAAAATTGCAACGATACGAACTTTACTTGATATTATATAAAGATCGCCGCCATTTTCAATAAGCACATCCGAAGGATAACCCTCTTGCTCTAAATATTCTGAAATTTTTTTTGCAAGTAAATGAGAAACACAGCCCGCAACAGATGCAAAAGGTCCAATGTCTGTTATAGCTGAAGCTTTGAGCATTTCTTGTATTATCTGCGCTTTATTTGAAATTGTGTGCGTATTTTTATCTAAGCTTGTGAGCGATGATTGAAATTCAGGATAAAACTGCGTATATGCTTTCAATTCATGCCTGAGAGATAAAAGTTCTTTTTGAATAAAGGGGAGTATCTCTTTTTTTGAAATTGCATTTGTCAGTGTAATAAGTAGATCACTTTCCTCAATCACAAGTTGAATTTGCTGTTCATTTTCTTGCACACTCGTATTTGAACGATAGAGACGATTTGTCTCGGTATAGACTCTTTTTTCTTGCATATTAAAATTGACTTTATTTGTGATTAATGTTTATAAATATAATTATTTATTTTATTTGTGAGGAAAAGTATGCATAAACTTATACACTTTCGTGATTGGGGTTGTCAAGGCGCTAAAGAAATTATACTCTCAGCCTTAAATATGATTAATAGCACTAACAATGAAGTTGAAAATGCAATTCAAGAATGTGGCTATAAAATTGTTTTCCTTACAACAAATCCTGAAAAAGCACAAAATCAATTCGCAATTTGGAAAGAAGTTGCTGATACTTTAAAATGTGAATTTTCCTATTTTACATCATTAGATGAACTTGATAAAATTCTTGATGCTCGTGTTGTTATTATTGATGATGCGCTTTTAGCTGATGAAGAGCAAATTGCTAAAATCGACCAAGAGTTACAAGGTAAAATCCTTATTGCTCAATCATTAGAGGATGATTATCTTTCACCTTATGCTTTAGCAATGTTTAGCAATTTTGTTTATACTGCAAAAAGAACAGGAAAAGATTTATATAAATTGAAAATGTCTTGGATGGGTGATGCTGGTTCAGCATATAACAACTATGCAACTTCCTATTTAAATTCAACTATTTGCTTACAACATGAACTTGCATTGGCATTTCCGCAAAATGAGGCAAAAAATATTGAATGTTCACCCGAAAAAAGATCATTAGATTTTTCAATGCAAGCTGGCTCTAAAGTGTTTTTAACACATGACCCTATTTTTATTGAAGAAACTGCTGATGTTCTTTATCTTACAAAATGGTCATATAAAGAAAGTGGAAATTTTGCTACACCAGCGCATCCATTTACTTTTTCAGCTATACATGAAAAATTTACAAAAGATACTCAAATCATTTCACTTATTCCTGAAATTCCTTCAAGTGAAATTGATATTGACCTTTATCAGAAAGTAAGTATATTCACACGTATTGCAACTATGAATTATATTAAAAATTTAAAGTAGAAATTTGATAAGGAATAATGATGGCTAACAAAAGTATTAAAAAAGTTGTTCTTGCTTATTCAGGTGGGTTAGATACCTCAGTAATTTTAAAATGGCTTATGGAAAAATATGGCTGTGAAGTAATTACTTTCACTGCTGATTTAGGTCAAGGTGATGATCTTGACGGTGTTGAACCAAAAGCATTGAAAACTGGCGCAACAAAAGCTTATGTTTCAGATTTGCGTGAAGAATTTGCAAAAGACTTTATCTTTCCTATGATGCGTTCAAATGCTCTTTACGAAGGGCGTTACCTTTTAGGAACATCAATTGCGCGTCCGCTTATTTCAAAAAAACTTATTGAAATTGCAAAAGCTGAAAATGCTGATGCTATTGCGCATGGTGCAACAGGTAAAGGTAATGATCAAGTTCGTTTTGAGCTTGCTGCTGCAGCTTTAGCGCCTGAAATTAAATGTATCGCTCCTTGGCGTGAATGGGATTTAATGTCAAGAACTGCTTTAAATGAATTTGCAGAAAAACACGGCATTCCAATTACATCTGGTGCAAAACATTATAGTATGGATAGAAATATGCTTCACTGCTCATTTGAGGGCGGCGAATTGGAAGATCCGTGGGAAGAACCAGAAGCACAGTCACACATCATGGCTGTTCCTGTTGAGCAAGCTCCTGATACTCCTGAATATATTACAATTGACTTTGAAAAAGGCGATGCTGTTGCAGTGAATGAAATTCGTATGACACCAGCGCAAATCGTTGAGCATTTGAATGAAGTTGGTGGTAAACACGGCATTGGTCGTCTTGATATGGTTGAAAACCGCTTTGTTGGCATGAAAGCACGTGGTGTTTACGAAACACCTGGCGGTACAATTCTTCATGTTGCGCACCATGATTTAGAAGGTATTTGCCTTGATCGTGAAAGCATGGCTGTTCGTGATATGATTATGCCACGTTATGCAACTGCAATTTATAATGGCTTCTGGTTTGCACCAGAAAGAGAAGCTATGCAAGCTCTTATTGATAAAACACAAGAAAGAGTAACAGGCTCTGTTCGCTTAAAGCTTTATAAAGGTACTGCATTCCCAGTTGGTCGTTTTTCACCACATTCACTTTACTGCCACGACTTAGCAACTTTTGAAGAATGTGCAACTTATAACCACCACGATGCTGAAGGTTTTATCCACCTTCAATCATTAAGAATTCGTGGTTATAGAAAAGATTTAGTATAATATAATAGATTTATATTAAATATAATTTGATAAATTCTACATTTGTATAATAATTCTTGAAATAGAAATGTTTCAAGGGTTATTATACTTTTTTAAAATAAAGGGAATGATTTTGAAAAATCAAAATGACTTTATAACATTAGGTGCAGGGGCTCTTTTGCCAGCAACACCAATCGCATTTTTAGGCACATATGATGATGCTTCTAAACCCAATATAATGGCTGTAGCATGGTTTGGAATTGTAAATTCACTTCCACCTATTATGTCAGTATCAGTGAGAAAAGAACGTAAAAGCTATCAAAACATTGTTCAAAACAAATCTTTTACTCTTTCTATTCCTTCGGAAGAACAAGCACAAGCACTTGATTTTACAGGCATTGTGTCTGGCAATACGCAAGATAAATTCAATCTTCTCGAATATTCTGCTTTAGAAGCAGAGCATGTGCACGCACCATATGTAGGTGAATGTCCTTTTATTGTTGAACTTTCTTTACGATCTTTTGAAGATCTTGGTTCGCATATTTGTTTTTTAGGCGAAGTTATTGACATCAAAGTTCGCAAAGAGTTTTTTGATGCATATTCGAATTTTAAAGCCGACAGAATAAAGCCTTTAGTATATTCACCAATTTTGAAAGAGTATAAAGCTCTTGGTGAAAACAAGGGTAGAGCTTTTTCGCTTGGTAGAGCATATAATCTCAATGATAAATCAGGTTCTTAGAAAGAAAAGATAATAAAGTTTGTAATTTAATCATAAAATTCACAAAAAAGACTTGTCAAATATAAAAATTTGCTATATGTATTATGAATAAGAGGGATATTTTTTAAAAATATCAATATAAATATTAAAGAGCATTAATAGGAATTATAGGTTTTATATGAACTCTAGAGAAGAAGCAGCAGCAAAGAATATTTTGCAGACTTTTCTTGACAAATCAGTTCCAGAATATATCAGAGACTCAGCACGATTTTTATTGAGTGAACATTCTATTGGTAAAGTTGATATCGATTCAGTTGGCGATTTATTAAAGATAAAAGCAAATTTAAATGGTGAAGATTTTCAAACTTATTCTTCAAGTTTGACACTGAATCTTGCTGAAAACCGTGTTGAACATTCATGTAACTGCATGGAATCATTCACCGATTGCTGCAAACACATAGTTGCATTAGCTTTGCACTTAGTAAGTACTTTTGAAAGCCATAAGCAAATTGCAGAAGTTGTTCCTGATAAAGTTCGCACCGAATGGCGCCAAGACTTCAGGTCTTTTTACACGGGCAATTTTGAACCAGAAACTTCAAAGCATTATCTTTTATTCCAATTTTTCCCTGAAATTGGAAGGCTTTCTGTTGCTTTTTTCCGCGCTCGCCAAAATAAAACAGGTATATCTTCTGTAAGACAAGAAGTTACACTTGATCAAATTTTAGAAAATCCTGATTGGTGCGATCAATCACCTGATTTACCGCATATTCTTGCATTAATTGGGCATCACCTTGATTATCGTGGGCATAAAGTTGAAATTCCTAATGGCCTTTTATCATGGTTTTTATGGACTGTGAGAAATGAATATTACCTTTATTGGAAAGATACTGAAATTCCATTTAGAATTGAAAATTCAACAATGCGCCTCAAGCTTCGCCCATCTATGGAAGATGAAGGGTTGAAATTTGATGTTCTTTTGCAACGTGAAGGCAAAGATCCTTTTTCAATCATTGAAGAATATGACGAAGATGAAATAAAACCTTTTGAAGAAGTAAGCTTCCATGGGCAAATGCCTTTATGGGTGTGCTGGCATTATACACTTTATCCTGTGCAAACATGTTTAAGCCATAATATTATTCATAATCTTGTGAATACACCTCCGCTTATTCCTTCAGAAGACATTCCTGAATTTCTTGATAGGGTTTGGACGCGTCTTCCTTCTTCAGAACTTTATGAACAAGATGAATTCTTGCGTATCATGGAGCCTGTTTTCCAACCTGCTTCTTATAACCCAAAACTTTATCTTGATGAAGAAGGTTCACTACTTACGCTTGAAATTCAAAATATTTACGAAACTGTGCATGGTGAGTTTAATCTTATTGGGCCAAACCCTGATTTCCAAACAGGTTCTTACGTTTATGAAGGCAAAACCTTCCTCATTAGACGTGACCAAAAAGAAGAAGCAGCCCTCTTGCAAGAACTTTCAGATATGCGCTTTCAGCCAAGAACAAATAAGCTTTGGTTTATGGAACCAGAAGAAGCAATTGCTTTCTTACTTGATTCCTATCAAACACTTATTGAACGTTGGCGCGTGTTTGGTGAAGCAACACTTTCACGTTATAATAAAGTTCATAAATCAACTCCAATTATTTCTGCAACTGTTGAAAGTAATGAGAAAGAGAAATGGTTCTCACTTGATATTGAAGTTGAATATGATGGCCAAAGCTTGCCGCTTGAAAGAATTTGGCGTGCTTGGCTTAAAGGCAAGCGTTATGTTCAATTAAAAGATGGTTCTTATGCTTCACTTCCTGAATCATGGCTTGAAAAATTAGCACATAAATTGAAAGTGTTAGGTCTTGATCCTACAAAAGCACCTAAGCATCAATTCAAGCAATTTGAAGCGCCAACTCTTGATTCAATTCTTGAAGATTTACCAAATACGCACGTTGATCCTTTCTGGAATACATTGCGTGAAAATATTAAAAACTTCACTGAAGCAAAAGCTGTTGATACGCCTGAGGGGCTTACTGCAACTTTACGTCCTTACCAATTGCAAGGTGTTTCTTATATGAACTTCTTGCGTGAATACAATTTTGGCGGTATTCTTGCCGATGAAATGGGTCTTGGTAAAACAATTCAAACACTTGCATTTATTCAGCATATGAAAAATACAGGTGCAACTGGACCAAACCTTATTGTTGTTCCAACTTCAGTTTTGCCGAACTGGGATAGGGAAGCATCAAAATTCGTGCCTGATTTAACAAGAGTTATTGTTTATGGAACAAGGCGTGAAAATATATTCAAAAAAGTGGGCGATGCTGACATTGTTATCACTACTTATGCTTTATTGCGTCGTGATATGGAAGAGCTTGAAAAATTCTCTTTCAACTCGATTATTCTTGATGAAGCACAAAACATCAAAAACCCTAACACAATAACTGCTCGTTCTGTGCGTCAAATTGATTCAAAGATTCGTCTTTGCTTATCAGGTACGCCAATCGAGAACAATTTATTCGAGTTATGGTCACTCTTTGAATTCTTGATGCCTGGCTTCTTAGGTTCGCAACACTCGTTCCAGCGTGGTATTATCAAACCTATTAAAGAGGGTGATCAAGAAACGCTTGAATATTTACGCACACGTGTAAAACCATTTATTTTACGCCGTACAAAAGCAGAAGTTGTTAAAGATCTTCCACCGAAAATTGAAAACATTACTTATTGCGACCTTTCAGAAGAACAAGCAGAATTATATGGCGCACTTGCTAAGAAATTGCGTGAACAAGTTCTTGCTGATGTTGATCAAAAAGGTATGGCGAAAAGTCAGATGTCAATTCTTGATGCGCTTCTCAAATTGCGTCAAATCTGCTGTCACCCACGCTTATTGAAACTTGATATGCCTGGCGCAACACCAAATATGACTTCAGGTAAATTTGAAGCTTTCAAAGATATGATTATTGATATTGTGGAAGAAGGGCATAAGGTGCTTGTATTCTCGCAATTCGTTCAAATGCTTCACGTTATTAGAAATTGGTTGCAAATGACGGGCATTCCTTTCTGTTATCTTGATGGTTCAAGTAAAGACCGTCTTGAGCAAGTGGATAAGTTTAATAATACACCAGAAATTCCAATCTTCCTTATTTCGCTTAAAGCTGGTGGTACTGGCTTAAACCTTACTTCAGCAGACTATGTAATTCACTATGATCCATGGTGGAACCCTGCTGTTGAAAGTCAAGCAACTGACCGTGCACACCGTATTGGCCAGAAAAAACAAGTTTTCTCTTATAAAATGATTTGTCAAAACACTGTTGAGGAAAAAATCTTACGTCTACAAGAAATGAAAAAAGGTGTAGCCGAAGCCGTAATTCCAGGTCAAGACACGTGGAAGTCACTTACTAGAGACGATTTAGAAATGTTATTTGAAGTTTAGAAAATCTTTGCATAAAGACAATCTAAACGTGTCTTGAAACTTTAGCGAGCACAGCAAAAACGACGTTTTTTGCAAGCGAGGATTTTGTGTTGAGCTTGCTGAAACCAAAATCTATCTAAGT
>CAYJIN010000001.1:7687-70631 GCA_964370245.1 uncultured Desulfovibrionaceae bacterium | reverse complement strand
GATTTGCACATGATTTTACTGGTAAAACTTCTAATTTACCCGGACGGTAATCTGAATGATAATTTAATGCATCTTCTTTTGTGAATAAAGCCATAAAAAACTCCTTTATTTTCTAAAAAGAGAGTGCAATATTTTCAATTGAGGGTCAAGTTTTTAATCATATTTAAACAAAAAAAGAGAGAGTTCAAGAACTCTCTCTCATACATTTTGCAATTATAACTATACGTTAATGCCAACTGTTGCTAAAGCTTTTTTCAGAGTAGGCACATGATTTTCTGAAAGTTTACAAAGTGGTAAACGAATTTCAGAATCCATTTTACCCATAAGCGCTAAAGCAGCTTTTACTGGAGTTGGATTTACATCAATAAATAAAGTTCTGTGAAGTTCTTGTAATTTATAATGAAGATGACGAGCTTTTTCCATGTCGCCCTCATTGTAAGCATCATAAAGTTCAACCATCATTCTTGGTGCAACGTTAGCTGTAACAGAAATTACGCCTTTAGCACCGATAGATAAAGCAGGGAGTAAGATAAAATCATCGCCTGAAAGCATGCAGAATTGATCATCACATAATTCCATCATGTCAGACATTTGAATAATGTTTCCAGCTGCTTCTTTAATACCAAAAACATTAGGTAATTCTTTATAAAGACGAGCAACAGTAGCAGGTTGAACATTCAAAGCTGTTCTACCTGGAACGTTATATACTAATAATGGAAGATCAACTGCATTTTGAATTGCTTCAAAATGCCTAAAAACACCTTCTTGAGAAGGTTTATTGTAATAAGGCGTAATATGAAGAGCAGCAGCAGCACCAGCTTCTTTTGCAAACTTTGTAAGGCTGATAGCTTCTGTTGTGTTGTTTGAACCAGCGCCAGCTAAAACAGGAACACGGCCTTTTGCTTGATCAATACATATAGTAACAACTTCTTCATGTTCTTCATGCGATAAGGTTGCAGATTCGCCAGTTGTTCCACAAGGTAAAAGAGCGTGCACACCTTCATTAATTTGCCATTCAATAAAATCACGGTAAGCTTGTTCATCAATTTTGCCGTTTTTAAAAGGAGTAACTAAAGCTGTTATTATACCATGCAACATATTTCACCTGTGTTTTTTAAATAGATAAAGTTCAGTAAATTATAAGCCAATGTTTTGAATGCTTTTACAATAAAATTTGTTAAAGCACAAGCAAAAAGTAAAGCAAATAAAGATGCTGAAATAAAGTTTAGTCCTTAAAAAAGCTTTTAAGGACTAAATAAGAAAGTTGTATAAAAAATTAGAAAAGCTATTTCGCGTTGATATAGTCTTTCAATTCTTTACCAGGACGGAAGAATGGAAGGCGTTTTGATTTTACAACAACTTTTGCGCCGGTTCTCGGGTTTCTTCCTGAGTAACCTTCGTATTCTTTTACTTTGAAGCTTCCAAAACCGCGAATTTCAACTCTGTCGCCTTCAGCCATTGCGTCTTTCATTGAATCAATAAAAGTGTTTACAACTACAGTCGCTTCATCGCTTGGAATGTTTGACTGCTCAGCAAGTGCTTTAATAAGTTCGCTTTTATTCATACGTACTCCAAATCAAGGTTTTTTAGTTTATGTATAAACAGTAACAAAAAATAATAAACTTTGCAAGTGTTTAATAGAAAAAATTTTACATTTTCTACAAGAAATGTACAAGCTTATCTTTTAAGTTGGAGTAAGCTACTTTGTATCTTTTTCAACAGCCTCTGCAATTGTTTCGGCAAGTGTTTTGATTAATTGATTATTTTCACCTTCAAGCATAACTCTTGCTAAGCTTTCAGTGCCAGAATATCTCAATAAAACTCTACCTTTACCCTTTAATTTTTCTTCTGAATCTTTCAAAGATTTTTGAACATTTGGGCAATCTTCAAAAGGAATTTTCTTGGTTACTTTAACATTTATAAGTTCTTGCGGGTAAAGTGTGAGTAAATTTGCAATTTCTGAAAGTGGTTTGTCTTGCTCTTTCATTATGCGTAAAATTTGTAATGCGGCAAGAAGTCCATCACCAGTTGTAGAGTGGTTATGGAAAATAAGATGGCCTGATTGTTCGCCACCAAAACTAGCATTATGCTCACGCATTGCTTCAACAACATATCTATCGCCAACATTTGTACGAATAAGTTTACCTTTTCTTTCTTGCATGAAAACTTCAAGCGCCATGTTTGACATAACTGTTGAAACAAGAATTTTCTTATTCAATTCATTTTTATTGAGTAAATCATTCGCACAAATTGCCATGATTTGATCGCCATCAAGAATTGTTCCTTTTTCATCAACAAGCACAAGTCTATCCGCATCACCATCAAGAGCAATACCGATATCGGCTCGAAGTTCAAGAACTTTTTCTTGAATTACATGCGGATGTAAAGAACCACAGTTTGAGTTGATATTTGTTCCATTTGGTGCAGTGGAAAATCTAAAAACTTCAGCGCCAAGTTCTTCTAAAGCAAGAGGCCCAACTTTATAGTTAGCACCATTTGCGCAATCGATTGCAATTCTTAATCCTGAAAGTGTGAGGCGTTGTGGGAAAGAGTTTTTCAAATAAACAATATATCTTCCCGGAGCATCAACAATTTTATATGCACGGCCTAGTTTTTCAGGTTCTGGGTAATGCCAATTATGTTCATTACTTTGGACTATAGCAGAAATTTCATCTTCTATAGCATCTGAAAGCTTGTAGCCATCTTTATTAAAGAATTTTATTCCATTATCACAAAAAGCATTGTGAGAAGCAGAAATAACAATACCAAAATCTGCTCGCATATTTCTTGTGAGGAATGCTAAAGCTGGTGTTGGAAGCGGCCCTACTTGATAAACATGCATGCCAGAAGCACAAAGACCAGCAGTTAAAGCTGATTCAAACATATAGCCTGAAAGTCTTGTATCTTTACCAATAATTACTTTATGAGTGCTGTTTTTTGAACGAAAAAGCATACCGGCTGCAAGACCAACTTTTAAAGCCATATCAACAGTCATTGGGTGTTTGTTAACTGTGCCACGCATTCCGTCTGTTCCGAAAAGTCTCATGAGTAAATCCTTATATTTTGCTTTATTGAATTGTTTTATAATTGTAATTAATTTTATCTATTTTACACAGATTTGTTTTTCCTGCAAGTAGATTGATTTAACACATCTTTTTAGCTATTATTACACTTGAGCGCGCCTTGACCTGTTGCACGTAAAACGCTTCTCCAATATGGCGAATTTGTATCAAGCATTCTTCTACGCATGGTAACAATATCAAGTGGAATATGCACAAATTTGTCCATAAGTTTTGCTATAACAACATTTGTTTTTCCTGCCATTGCTGCATCAACTGCATAACGCCCTAAGAAACCACAATAAACTCTATCGCCTGAATTAGCTGGAACTGAACGCACTATATATGATGGATCAATAAGTTTTAGTGTGTGTGAAAAATTCTTTTCTTTGAAATATTTTTTTATTTCAGTTGCTAAAAATGAACCAATATCTTCTAAAACAGGATTACCAGAAGCATCAAGTTTACCAGAACTTTGCATAAGGTGTTGACCTGCACCTTCAGCAGCAACAATTACTGCATGACCACGTCTGAGTAATCTTTTTTCTAATTCGTCAAGTAAGCCACCTTCACCATGTAAGTCAAAAGGCGATTCAGGTACTAATATATAGTTAACAACAGCATAGGATAAAGCTGCTTGTGCTGCAATAAAGCCTGATTCACGCCCCATCAGTTTTACTAAACCAATGCCATTATGTGAACCTAATGCTTCAATGTGCGCACATTCTAGTGATTGAGTTGCCGCATCAACAGCAGTTTCAAACCCGAAAGATTGTGAAACAAAGTTGATGTCATTATCAATTGTTTTTGGAATGCCAATTACAACTAATTTATGATTTCTTTTTTCCACTTCACTCATAATTTTTTGTGCAGCTTTCATTGTGCCATCGCCACCAATCACAAAAAGAACATTGATATTCATTCGTTCAAGAGTATCAACAATTTCTTCAGGATCTTGTGGCCCACGTGAAGTGCCAAGAATTGTTCCGCCAAAGTTATGAATTTCACTTACAAATTGTGGTGTAAGCTCTAAAATTTTATGCTTGTATCGCGGGATAAAGCCCTCTAAACCATACTGAATGCCAACCACTGAAGCAACGCCATAGGTGTGATGGCAAGCCATAACAATTGAACGAATAACATCATTCAATCCTGGGCAAAGTCCGCCACAGGTAACAATAGCACACTTTGTTGTGTTTGGGTCGAAATAAATTTTTTCTCTTGGCCCAGCAATTTCAAATTCTAGATTGTGGAAACCTTGAAATTCATCACCTAAAATATCACTTCCTAATGGAAGAGAAATTTTATTATCGCTTGTAAATGGGCTTGGTACAGGTGATGGAATTTTACATATTCCTAAATGATCTATAGCAGTGTTAAATTTAGAAATATCACTCATTTTCAACCTCATTTGTTAAGATTTATTGTAGGTTTGAGATGTAAAACTTTTTAGCAAATAGTTTATTGTGAAAGTGTAAATATAAATAATAAATATTTTAGTGTGTTGTTTGAAAAAGTAATAATTATAATCTCACAGGTAATCTCTACCATAGATATACATCTCAAAAAGATACATGTCAAATTAATAGAGTGTTTTCTGGTTTAGATTTTTAAAATTGTATCTTTAAAAACGCAGAATAAAGACTTGACGAAGGAAATAAATTTGACGATAATATAATCATGCAAATAAAAGAACAACAATTACTAAAACACTTTTCATTATTTTCATCTTTAAATGAAGATACTTTTCAAGATGTAATAAAATATGCAAGTATAAAAAAAGTGCCTAAACATTCTTATATTTTTGAAGAAGGTGAAGAGGGCAGTGCTTTATATATTTTAATGAGTGGATTAGTGAAAGTTTGCCATTCAACAATTGAAGGCAAAGAAATTGTTCTTCATCTTGTGCGTGAAGGTGGAATTTTTGGCGAAACTTCTGCTTTTCAAGTTTCTTCAAATCCATCACCACAACCAGCTTCAGCTTATACACTTAAAGAATCTGTTTTACTTGTTTTTTCAAAGGCAGATTTAGAGCAGAGTGTTTTAGCACATTCTGATTGGGCACTACAACTTCTTTCACATATTTCCCTTCGATTACGTATGTTTACACGAAAACTTGAATCACGTGGCGAGAAAAATACAATGCAAAGGCTTGCCGCTTATCTTGTGCACCGTTCACGCTTAGAGGGAAATAATACTGTATTAGATCTTGGTGTTTCACAAGAGATTTTAGGTGGAATTTTAGGCACAAGTCGTGAAAGCGTTTCACGTGCTCTTAGTAAGTTATCAGATGATAACTATTTAGAAATAAAAGGGAAGACTATTCATATATTGAATATGCCAGCGCTTGAATCTCTTTAATCTAGTGAGTTTATTTTTCCGTAAAGAAGATATTCTATTTTTTTGCCTATTTTGTTTCTATAAAAAATTTATAACCAATGCCACGAACTGTATCGATAAGATTTGCATTATCGCCAAGTTTTGCACGTAAGCGGCGAATATGCGTATCAACAGTTCTTCCATAGCCTTCAAATTCATAACCCCAAACGCTATTAAGAAGCTGTTCACGTGTGCGAACATGGCCAGCATGTTTTACTAAATCTTCAATAAGCCTAAATTCAGTTGCTGTTGTTTCAATTGTTTCTTTATTTATGCTTAGCGTATGTGCTTCTGTGTCAATAACTAAGTTGCCATGAGTGATGATTGATGAATTTTGTTTATTTTTTTCATTTTCAGGAATATGCGCTTGGCGTCGTAATAAAGCTTTTATGCGAAGAATAAGTTCACGAACATTGAAAGGTTTTACAACATAGTCATCAGCGCCAAATTCAAGGCCAACAATTTTATCCATTTCTTCGCCACGTGCAGTAAGCATAACAATTGGAATTGTGTTTCCTTCTTTTGCAAGAGCTTTACAAAGACTTAGGCCATCCATAACAGGCATCATTAAATCAAGCAAAATCAAATCAACATTTTTATTATGGATAATCGAAAGTGCAATTTCACCATTTTCAGCTTCAAGGGTGTTATAGCCTTCTTCTTGTAGGTTGAAAACTAAAAGTTCACGAATATCAATTTCATCTTCAACTATTAATATAGTTTGTTTTACACTATTATCACTCATATAATGCCCATATGTTTTATAAATAAAATGTTAAATTACTAATTAAATGCCTTAATACAACCTTCTTCTGAAGATGAGAAACTATAGTATTGTTTTATATTTTTGTCTAGTTAAGAGAAGAATTAAAATTTGACAAACTTTTATAATAAGCTATTTTAAAGAAAGAATAGAAATAGAACATACTTTCTTGTAGAAGATACGGAAAATTTATGATAAAAATAAAAACACTTACAGCTAATTGCACATTTCTTTTGTTTGTCATTAGTCTTATTTTTGCTCCTTATGCAAAAGCCGTTGATTTATTTAGTCAAATGACAATTAAAGATGAATATGAGCTTGGTCAAAAATACAATGCTATCATGAAAACACAAGCGCCAATTGTGTATGATCCATTTGTGCAAAATTATTTACAGGATATGGTGGATAATATTCTACTGCATGCTCCAACACAGCCTTTTGAGTATGAAATAAACCTCATGCTTGATCCAACAATAAATGCTTTTGCTTCACCTGGTGGTTATATATACGTAAATTCAGGATTGTTTCTGGCTATGGATACAGAATCTGAATTAGCTGGTGTTGTTGGGCATGAAATTGCTCACGTTACTCAAAGGCATATAGCTGATAGGCACGGTAAATCAACAGGCACTATGCTTGCAACACTTGCTGCTGCTTTAGCTGCTGCTGTAGTTGGTTCAGCCGTTGACTCGGACGGAGATGCCGTTTCCGCTGCAATTACTGGTGGTTTGGCAAGTATGCAATCAGCAATGCTCTCATTTAGTAGACAAGATGAAACAGAAGCCGATAATGTAGGCTTTGAACTTGTGACAAAAGCTGGCTATGACCCATATTCTTATGTAAATGCTTTCAAGAAATTGCAAGCAGAAAGCCGATTTGTCACTTACACAACTTATCTTTCTTCACACCCTGATTTAAGTGCTCGTATTGCTGGGATTGAGGGTAGATTACGTGCACAGAAAACTGAAAAGAAAAACTTAGATAATACACGCTTTCAAGAAGTAAAAACATTTATTCAAGCAAAGTATGATAAAATAAATACTGCAAAAGTTGCTTTAGCAAAAGCAGATAAAAATGATGCCTTTACGCACTTTGCATGGGCTTTACTCTATGAAAGAGAGCATAAAATAAATGAGGCACAAGCAGCCTTTGATAAAGCTTTAAAGCTTGAACCTAACAATCCATTATTTCTTCGTGAAGCTGGCTATTTTCAATTTCAATATAAAAGTTTAACTGAAGCACATAAACTTGTACAAAAATCTTCTAAGTTGCAACCACGCGATTTGATGACTACTTTTTACCTTGGAAGAATTTATGAAGCTTTAGGGCAATATACGAATGCAATAAAAGAATATAATGATATTTTGCGCCACTATCCACTAGATTCACAAGTGCATAAACATCTTTCCATTTCTTATGGAGCACTTGGCGATAACTTTGATGCTTATAAACATCTTACCTATTCAAATCTTTATCGGGCAAATTTTAAACAAGCTGATAAATATTTCAATCAAGTGCAAAGAATGCCGCTGACAGAGAATGAAAGAAAAGAAATTCAGAAGCTTGAAAAAGATATTGATTATTACAAAGTCATTCTATTGAACGGATAAATAATAATTAAACTATAATAGACAATAACATGCCCCCTTCTTACAGTTTTAAAAACAAAACAAGATAGGGGGTTTTCTTATGAGTGAAAGTTTATTAAAAAGTGATAGCTTTGATTTTGACAATGCGGATGTATTAGCAACACTAAACATGGCAAGAAGAATGGAACTTACAGCAATTCATCAATATATGTGTGAGCATTATGACCTAGATGATATGGACTATCAACACCTTGCAAAAAAAGTAAAAGAGCTTGCTATAAAAGAAATGAAACATGCAGAAATGTTTGCAGAGCGAATTAAAGAACTTGATGGAACTCCAACAAGTGATATTGACGTTCCTGTAAAAAAGAATTTATCAGTTGAAGAAATTTTTGAATATAATACTTTTTTAGAAGAAGACACATTAAAGAAATATAATCTTTTTGTTTCAATCTGCGCAAAACATAATGATCATGTTTCAAAAAAATTGTTTACACAGATATTACAAGAAGAGCAAGAACATTTTAATGATTTTGATGATATACGTTCACACATAAAAGAATTAGGCAATACTTATTTAGCGGCAGTAGCAATAAATAGATAAAGAAGAAATATCTCTCATAGACAAAAGTTATATAAATAAAAAAGCAATAGTAGTAAACGTTTAAAAGTAAATGGTTTGCCTGTATTTTATGTGTTTCATATAAAAAAGGGATTAATAGCAATTATTAATCCCTTTCCTGTTTTCTTATAGTGCTAAAAACTATTTTTTATTAAGATAGTTAGCATACATCGCAGCAGCAGCTTGGCGGCCAGCCCCCATTGCTTTAATAACAGTTGCCGCTCCAGTAACAATATCACCACCAGCATACACATTCGGGATAGATGTTTCGCCTGTTTCAGAATTTGTTACAATATAATTCCATTTATTCAATTCTAAATCAGGTGTAGCATCAAGAAGAATTGGGTTTGAGCGTGTTCCAAGTGCAATAATAGCTAAATCAGTTTCATGGATAAAATATTCGCCAGTTGCAATTGGGGAACGTCTGCCAGATGCATCAGGTTCTCCAAGTGTCATACGTTCAAGTTCAACTGCTTGTAATTTGCTATTTTCATCTGCAATAAAGCGTTTTGGTGAAACAAGCTCGATGATTTGCACGCCTTCTTCAAGTGCGTGTTCAATTTCTTCATGACGAGCTGGCATTTCAGCTTGTGTTCTTCTATACACAAGGCTTACAGTTTCTGCGCCCATACGAACTGCTGTTCTAGCAGCATCCATAGCAACGTTACCAGCACCATAAACAGTAACATTTTTTGCTTGCCATGTTGGTGTGTCAAATTCAGGGAAGCGATACGCACGCCCTAAGTTTGAACGTGTAAGATATTCATTTGCTGAGAAAACACCTAAAGCATTTTCGCC
This sequence comes from uncultured Desulfovibrionaceae bacterium, assembly GCA_964370245.1. Classification (GTDB taxonomy): domain Bacteria; phylum Desulfobacterota; class Desulfovibrionia; order Desulfovibrionales; family Desulfovibrionaceae; genus CAYJAZ01. Next base: position 61,421 of record CAYJIN010000001.1, on the reverse strand, counting down.
TGAAATATTAAAGAATACTGGAAGCCCAGCGCCAACGCCAATAAAGATAGCATCATAACCTTCTTCAAGAAGTTCTTCAATAGTTACAGTTTGTCCAGCAACATAGTTTGTTTGAATTTTTACGCCTAAATTAAGAAGACCATTCAATTCTTTAGCAACCAAACTTTTTGGAAGCCTAAATTCAGGGATACCGTAAATAAGCACGCCACCAGCTTCGTGTAAAGCTTCAAAAATTGTTACATCAGCACCTAATTGCGCTAAATAACCAGCACATGTAAGTGAAGATGGGCCAGAGCCAAAACATGCAACTTTGAAATCAATTTTTTCAGGAATTTCGCATGAAACAGCGCCACAACCTAAAGCTTGGTCAGCAACAAAACGCTCTAAACGGCCAATAGCAACCGCTTCACCTTTTACGCCTAAAATGCATGAACCTTCACATTGATGCTCTTGTGGGCACACACGGCCACAAACAGCAGGAAGAGCATTTGTAGTTTTGATAATTTCATAGGCTTTATTAAAATCGCCAAGCGCTACTTGTTCGATAAATTCAGGAATGCGAACTTCAACAGGGCAACCTTGACGACATTTTGGATTTTTACATTGCAAACAACGTGTTGCTTCATCCATAGCCATTTCTTTTGTATAACCTGTTGCAACTTCTTCAAAGTTATTTCTTCTAATTGCCGGATCTTGGCAAGGCATATCTGTACGTGGGATTTTATTCCCTTTTAATATTTTATTTTCCATGGCATGAACACCTATGTTGTTGATTTGAAATTTCTTCTTGATCTTTGAATGAGCCAAGTCTTGCTCTAAGTTCTTGGAAGTCAACTTTATGGCCGTCAAATTCAGGGCCGTCAACGCAAGTAAACTTAGTTTCATCACCAATAGTAACACGGCAAGCACCGCACATGCCAATGCCATCAACCATAAGCGAGTTGAGTGAAACAACAGTTGGAACATCATAAGGTTTAGTAACATTTGCAACAGCTTGCATCATAGGCACAGGCCCAATCGCAACAACTTCATGCACTGGTTTTTTCTCTTCAAGGTATTTTTTAATAGGATCAGTAACTATGCCTTTTTCGCCAAAAGATCCATCGTCAGTTGAAACCCACACTTCATCAGCAAAAGCAGCTAATTCATCATGGAAAAGCAATAAGTCTTTACTTCTCGCACCGATACAAGCAATAACATAATTGCCAGCTTCTTTATTGCCTTTTGCAATATGGTGCATTGCAGCAATGCCTGTTCCGCCACCAACGCAAATAACTGGTTTGTCTGATTTTGTTATATGTGTAGCTTTTCCAAGAGGGCCACAAACATCTAAAATGTCATCGCCTTCTTTTAAATCTTCTAATATTTGGGTGCTTTTACCCATAACAAGATATACAATTGTAATTGTACCATTTTTCTTGTCAGTGTCTGCAATCGTAAGTGGAATGCGTTCGCCATTTTCACTCATTCTAAGCATAACAAAATGCCCAGGTTTTGCATTTTTTGCAATTTGAGGCGCATCAAGCACGAGTTGACTTGTTCTACCTGGGATAAGAGATTTTTTTGTAAGTATTTTGGTTGGCATAGTCTCTCCAATTTATAAATTCATCTAAAACATTAGTCCCTAAGCACAGTTTGTAAGAAAGAAGAAAAACTCAATTAATATAAAATTCATCTTCAAAATTACTTGATTTAAAAAAAATTTTAAACTATTATTGCTAAAAATCTTGTAAGAGTGACAATTATCATAATTATTTCTTGTTTGCAAGTATCAGATAAGACAAAAAGGAGAATTAAATGGATATCGTTATATTTTTTATCGGTCTAGGTTCTGTTTTAGGTGGATTATACTATCTTAAAAAAACAAATCCTAACAAAAAACATCACTAGTTTTTAATGGCATTCAAAATGCCATTTTTTACAGCTTTGAAAGGGTATTATTTTTATATGTTTTAACAATAAATTTAAAGGAATAGTTCAATGAGTCAGAAAATACTTATTATTGGTGGTGTAGCACTTGGACCTAAAGTTGCTGCGCGTTGTCATCGTCTTATGCCAGATGCTGAAATTATGCTTATAGATCAAGACGAGCACATTTCTTATGGTGGTTGTGGTATTCCTTATTACCTTTCAGGCGATGTTGGTAACATTGATGATTTACGTAAAACAGTTGCACACGTTATTCGTGATTCTGTTTTCTTTGATAAAGTTAAAGGTGTTACAGCAAGAACTAATGTAAAAGCTGTTAAAATTAATAAAGAAGAAAAAACTGTTGTTGCACGTAACCTTCTTACAAATGAAGAAGAAGTTATTTCTTATGATCAATTAGTTATTGCAACTGGTGCTAAAGCTCGTCCAATTACTGTTGAAGGGGCTGATCTTAAAAACGTTACTGCAGTTACAAATCTTCACGAAGCAAAAGACATTCACGAAGCATGCGCAAGTGGAACAATCAAAAATGCTGTTGTAGTTGGCGCTGGCTTCATTGGACTTGAAGTTGCTGTTGCCCTTGCTGATATGTGGGGCATTGACGTAAGCTTAGTTGAAATTGCTGATCAAGTTTTACCAACTGTTTCAAACGAACACTCAGCACGCATTGCTGAACATGATTTGAAAGAACTTGGAATCAACCTTTGCCTTAGCGAAAAAGTTGTTAAAATTGAAGGTAAAGACGGAAAAGTAACTCACGTTATAACAGATAAACAAACTTTAGAAGCTGATTTAGTTGTTGCTGCTATTGGTTTTATTCCAAATACTGATATTGCAAAAGAAGCTGGCATTGAATGCATTGCAAATGGCGCAGTGAAAGTTGATGCAAATATGCGCACTTCTGATAAAAATATTTTCTCAGGCGGTGATTGCTGTTCAGTGAAAAACATTATCACTGGTAAAGATGGTTACTTACCTCTTGGTTCATTAGCAAACCGCCAAGGCCGTATTATTGGTTCAAACCTTGCGGGCAAAAATCAAACTTTTGATGGCTATGTTGGAACTTGGGCAGTAAAATTGAATGAAATGTCATTCGCTGGTGTTGGTTTATCACTTCCTTATGCTTTGAAAGAAGGTTTTGATGCACAAACCATCGTTATGGAAGGCGATGATCACGCACACTTCTATCCTGATGCAGTTATGACAACTATGCAAATTGTTGTTGATAATAAAACACGCAAAGTTTTAGGCTTCCAAGCATGTTCAACGAATACTGATGCTGTAAAAGCACGTGTTGATGCTGTTGCTATGCTTATGCAATTTGGTAATGCAACCATTGAAAATCTTTCAAATGCTGAAATTGCTTATGCGCCACCTTTTGCTTCAGCAATGGATATTGTAAACTCAATTGCGAACGTTTCAGGTAACGTATTAGACGATCTATTCAAAACTATGCAACCAACTGAATTTGTTGAAGCATGGGCTAATAAAGAAAATAAAGATATTTTAGTGGTTGATATTCGCCCAGCGCATCAGCCTGTTCTTGATTTCCAAGCTAAATATCCTAACAACTTCCTTTCAATGCCTTTAGAAGTTATTAAAGAACGCATTAACGAAATTCCACGCGATAGAGATATTATTCTTTCTTGTAGCACAGGAACACGTTCTTACGAAGCATATCTCGTTCTTAAAAATAATGGCTATACAAATCTTATTGGTAGTGTGTATGGCGGTGCAAACAGCCTTAGAAAACGTGGCGATTCTATTGAATAGTTATAAAGCTTTAAAAGCCTAGTCACAGAGTACATACAGAATAGATTATAAAAGAAATAAAAAAGCCTTCATTACGAAGGCTTTTTTTGTTTTGTAGTTATAAGATTATTTTGTGCTTGTTATCATCATCTTTACATCATCATAAGAGATAATGCCAGGATAGTTATGCAAAGGTTTCAAGTTTTTATCATACACAATATTATGTGGGATTGATTGAACGCCATAAGCATAAGCTAAATCAATTGATGATACATACACAGGATAGTTGATAGCATGTTCTTTCATGAAATCAGGTAAAAGAGCAGGGTTTTCATCAAGAGAAAGACCAATAATCACAACTTCATCTTCAGGGAATTCATTTCTAATTTTTACAATATCAGGAATTTCTTCTCTGCATGGCGGGCACCAAGTTGCAAAAAAGTTTACAAGGATGATTTTCCCTTCATTAGCAGTAAGAAGATTTAGAAATTCAGTAGTTTCAATTGTTTTAATGTCTTCTGCTTTTGCTTGCACAGTAAAAGTGGTAAGCAAAAGAAAAGCAAGTAATAGACTTTTTATTGTTTTCATTCTATTTCCTTTGTTCCATTACAAGGGGATATTGGAAAGCTTTTTTGAAAACAATTATGCAAGATTTATTTTATCAATACGAATTTGATGTCTGCCACCCTCAAATTCAGCTTCAAAGAATGCATCAACAATAGCAATTGCTAATGATTCGCCAGTAACACGTGCACCAAGGCAAAGAATGTTTGCATTATTATGTTCACGTGTTGCTTTTGCTTGAAACTCACATGCGCAAAGTGAAGCACGCACTTTTGGATGCCTGTTTGCAGCAATTGACATACCTATACCAGTGCCACAAATAAGAATACCAAAGCTGTTTTCATTATTTGAAACATGTTCAGCAACTTTATGCGCATAGTCAGGATAGTCAACAGAATCAGTTGAATAAGGGCCAAAATCTTCAACTACAAAACCTTTTTTTTGTAAGTGAAGCATAATTTTTTCTTTATATTCAACACCAGCATGGTCAGAAGCCATAAAAATTTGAGTATTTGCTTGCATAATATTCTCTTTCTAATAAATAAGCTAGTTGCTCATTTCTTGTAATCTATGTTGCACTTGCAACTTTCTAAAGGTTTCTAAATTTGATTTCAAATCTTGAATTTCAAGTTTGATGAGAGCAATTTGTGTGCTTTGTTCACAATTTTTCAGCCTTTTTTCAAGCTTTGCTATTTCAAATTGGTTTTTTGCACAAAGGTATAACCATTGCCATTCACCAACTAAAACTTTTACACCGAAAATTGTGTTTTTAATTACAGCTTTTAAAGTTAATTCTTTGGAGAAAAATGACATTTTTTTCCTTTCTTATTGGTATAATTCTATGAATCTTAAACTTATCTACAACCAAAAACATACGATTATTTTTTCATTTCTGGAATATCATATGCTTTTTTCTTGAAAAGTTTAACAATGTAATTACGGCAGTTTATAATGATACTACGTATCATGCTAAAAATTTTTCACATAGGATCTCCTTTTGAAAATAATAATACATCTTGGTAACTTTGTAAATGTTAAAATCATTCAATTCTAAAATGAAAACTTCTAATACGCTAAAATTATTTATTTAATAAAAAGCCCTCAAAGTATTAAACTCAGAGGGCTTTAATTTTTCTATAAATGCTTTTTAGAAATTACCAAACTTTTTTTCTTTGTTCTTCAAGCGCTTTTGCTTGTTCATCAAAGTTTTTGAAACCAGCTTGGTGAAGAGCGTCTTCCACTGTTTCTTCCCAATTCCAAGAAGCATAGATTGCTAATTTGTGGAATTGTGCACGGAAGAGAGCAATTTCTTTTCTTGCATCTTCTTCTTTTGGTGTTGCTAATGATTTACGCAATTCATCGTGTAAGCGAGCAGATTCGCCTTCATACCATTCACGTAAGTCTTGTGGAGTTGTGTATTTTTTGAGGATATGAGCATATCCTTTTTCTTCCATTTTCTTGCGTAATCTATCAGTATGCTGTTCGATAAGCCAGCTACCAAGCTTTGCAGCGGGAAGATTTAAACCTTCAACTGAAGCCATATCAAATTTAGTTTGATAGTAAGTATCAGGCACAACTGAAGCTGAAACAATACCAGCAATGCCAACTAGACCACGAATGATGAGTGAGTTTGACACACCTTGACCACAGAAGCCAACTTTTTTGCCGTATTTTTGCCCTGTGAAGATTGTGCAAAGAATTGCCCAAACAACAGCAGGATCTTCTTCATCATAGATATGAGAAAGAGCAGCATTGTCACGGTCAGTTGCAAGCACCATTTGTGTCATATCGTTAGAACCGATAGAGAAACCATCAAATTCTTGAATGAAACTACGTGCTAAGATAGCGTTTGATGGAATTTCAGACATTTGAATAACTTTCAAGCCATCTACACCACTTTTGAGGTTGTGAACAGTTTCAAGATAGATTTTCATTGAGCGAGCTTCTTCAATTGTACGCACGAATGGAAGCATAATTTGGAGGTTTGAACCGCCATATACACCACGTGCTAATTTGAATGCTTCAATTTCCCAATCGTGAATTTCTCTTGAAACACCACGCCAACCAAGCATTGGGTTGTCTTCAAATGCTTCAAATAAGTTACCACCTAAGAGGTTACGATATTCGTTTGATTTGAAGTCAGTTGTTCTGTAAGTAATTGGTTTACCATAGAAAGCCATTGCGAAAAGTGCAAGTGATTGTGAAAGAGTTTGAATGTAATGTTCTTTACCATTTCTATAACCACGTGAACGAATAATTTCAGCAATTTTTGCTGGAATTTCTTGAAGATCGTCCATTTCTTTCATCATGCCGCTTTTCATTGCAACTTCACGACGTAATGTTCTAATCTGTTCAAGTGTTGCTTTGATAAAGCTATTATTTTCAAGTTTTGCAACAATTGCTTTTACTTCTCTTTCAATAACAGCTCTTCTTGCATTTCCTTCTTCATTTGCAGGAAGGAAAGCTAATTCGTCGTTAAATCCATAGATGTAGCGAACATGCTCATCAAGTTTTCTTGAAGTTCTAATTGCGTCTAAGTGAGTTGAAGCAAAGTCGATGTGTTCATCAATTTTATGTTCTAATTCACGCAATTTTCTTTGTTGAGCTAAGATATTTTCAGCGCCTGTAACTTCTTCTTTGATAAGAGTTTCAATTTCGCCTGCAAGCCCAGTTACAGCACCAACATATTCACGCATTCTAAGATCAATAGAGATAAGACCAGCAGCTAATTGCTCACGCACTGTTTGTGAAAGCTGTTTGCTAAGTTCTGAATATTTTTCATCAATATATTTTTGTAAAGTGCCATTATCGTATGCTTCCAAAGCTTTTGGATGCACGCTGATATTGCCAAGCATAAATTCAGCACGTAATAAACCAACTTCAAAGTCTTCTACATTACGTAAACGTGATAAGAAGAGCGCTTGGTTTACGTCGGCAAGCACTAAGCCAACTTTAGTTTTTGTTGTTGGTAGTTTGGAAAGATCCATCTCACCGCCAACATCAAATAAAGGTAATAAACCTCTATAAACGCGGCCAGCAGTTCCATCAACTGTGATATCTTGCCCATCAAGCGCACGTAAAGCTTCAGCTCTTTGGATACCGATAACAGCAGGAATACCGAGTTCACGTGAAGTGATAGCTGCGTGAGAAGTGTCACCACCAACATCTGCTAAAATAGCAGAAGCAACACGCATGCCAGGCACCATATCAGGGTCAGTACGTTCAGCAGCTAAGATATCGCCTTTAGTAATTTTATTCAATTCTAAAGCAGAACGAAGGAATTTTACACGGCCTTGGCCAGCACCACGTGATGCGCCATTACCTTCAAGTAAAACTTCAGCATTTGCTAAAGCAGAAGGTTCAACTTCTAAGCGACGCATGAAGATAGTGTCTGGGTGAAGATCAAATTCTTCATTCCAGCGTGTTTCTGGGCGTGCTTGCACAAACCAAAGCATATCTTTTGAATCGATACAAAATTCAGTATCCATAATCATTCCGCCATAAGCTTCAGTGATTATTCTTACACATTTTGCAATTTGTTCAGCTTGTGGAATGGTAAGTGCCCATTTATGTACTTCACTTTGTGGAACTTCAACTTTCTTAGTTCCGCCAAGTTTTTCATCATAAACAATTTTCATGCCTTTGTGGCCAAGGTTACGAATAACAACTTCATTCTTGTCATCACGTTGGAAAACAAAGAATTTATCAGGTGTAACCATACCACCAACGATTGATTCGCCAAGGCCATAAGAAGCATCAATACTTACTAAGTCTTTTCTGCCTGTTCCGCGGCAACCTGTTGCAGTATCAGCACTAAATGCAGTACCAGCAATAACAGGATTGATCATACGCATCATACAAACAGAAAGGGAAGTGTTTTCAATAGCCCATTCAGCTTTTGCTTGAATTGCTATTTCCATATCGCCTGTTTCTTCAGCTTTTGTAATACCATCACGAATTGCTTCACGGCGGTAAGTCATTGAACGAAGGTTATACGCAGAAGCACAGTCCCAGTGATAAGCAGTAACAACTTTTTCAGGGCTTACCATGTTGAGGTAAGTATCTTGTAAACCTGCAAAAGCTTTTTTACGTGAATCTTCACCAGCAGCAGAAGAACGAACAGCTACAGGAACGTCGTTTTCGCCAGCTTCTTTACATATATCAAGGTATGCTTTTTTAACAGCTTCTTGTACTTCAAGAGGCAATTCAACAGATAGTATAGCAGATTGAACCATTACTGAACGTTTACGTAATTGATCAATAACTTCTTGTGAAGTTGCAAAGCCTTCAACAACGTTATTAACAAACATACGTAAAGGAATTTTCTTTACATCTTTATGTTCTTCATCTGCTTTTTTTATTTCTTTAGCAAATGTGCGAACTAATTTTTGTAAGAATTCTGAATCTTTATTGATTTCAGGATCATTCCAGTCAATTCTGTTATATTCTCTTTCAATTGTTGCACGAACAAGAGCAGCGTTAACTTTTGTTTCATCAAGTAATTTGTGAAAGCAAATAGAAGAAATTGCTCTGAATTGTGGTGTTTGCACGCCTTCAACTTCGTGGATGAGGGCAGTGTTGTAGTTTTTACCACCAACAAGAATTTCAGCTTCTTCCCCAATGGCTTTAATTTCAGCACCTGTGAGAATGAGTTTTTCTTTTAATTCGTCTACTGATAGAGTTTTTTGTTGCGTCTTTGCCATTTATTGCCTCCCCAAGACAATGTTAGAATAAACTGTTTTAATTTTGTAACAGTATAACAAGTTAATGGTTCTAAAAGCACTTAACAATTAATACAAAATCTAACTTGACACTTTTCGACGCTTGCTAAAAAATCTTTAGAATAATTTAGCAAGCGTAAAAAATTAGATTTAACTATTCAGCATCCATCTCCTCAATATGATTACCACAATGTGGACAATATTGCATATTTAGCTGAATAGGTTTTTGACATTCTTCATTTGAACAAAGGCGTGGAATTGCAGCTAGTTCGATAATGAGCTCGCCTTCTTTCACAGGCACCATCTTACGTGTGTGTTTATAGTTTGCACTTTTAGCAACACGTTGAACAATACCTGCACATGGCGCAAGCACAGCTTTTTCTTGTTTCATAATTGAAACGTTGAATAATTCTTGCCCTTTTTCAACAATATCGCCCACGTTTACGCACACAACCCAAAGGTCGCCATTACTTGGAGCGCCAACTTGGAAGATATTAGATTTATCCGCCATTTCTTTACCGTTTTGTGTGCCACCATTTGCTTCAGAAACTTTCACTTCGTGGATTAAGAATTCTGAATCGTATGAATAACGCACATAAGCTGTTCCATTTTCTTGTTGATAGCGAATGCTATGAATAGTCATTTGGTGTGGCTTATTAGCAGTATCAGTAAAGTGTAATGGTTTATCAATTTGTAAGCCTTCAAACCAAACATCTAATGGCAGCATGTTTGGATCGCCGTATTGCTGAACAAATTGGAAAGTTTTTAATGCATCGCCTGGGTGATTGAGGTAAAGCACAATTTCTTCTTTTGTTGGCTTTCTTTGAAGAAGTTCAGTAAGTTTTGCTACTTCTTCATCAATATTCACTTCAGGAGTTAATTCTAAAGGTGATTTGGTTGTACGCTTTTTCAATGCTTTTTTATAATCAGCACCAAAAGCAGATTGATATACCCACTCAGGCGGGAAGCCTAAAGGAAGTTTACCAAATTTACCAAGTAAAAGATTTCTGAAAGCATCATTACAATCTTGATAAATGATTAATCTTTCTTTTTTGAGCTTTGCTGATAAATCATCTTCATTTGTATTTGCTACTTTCTTGATTGTAGAAAGAAGGTGGAACACTTCTTCATCACCGCCACGTTTATACGCATTAGTAATTGCTAAGAATGATGTATTCCATGTGATTTGTGAACCAGGTGTTACGTCATGGTAACGCACAATCTTACGAGCTTCGCCCAAGAATTCAAGCATTGATGGAAGAAGGTGGATATAGCCTTGTTTGAGCGCGCCTTCTTGTGAAGAAGAAGTTGCACCACCAGGCATAGCGTGGTTTACAACATTATAATCTGTGCCTAAGAAGTATGGGCTTGCATATCTATCGTAGTAAGGCATTACTTGTTTGAGAACAAAGTTTGCTTCATTGATAGCTTTCATATTGAGCATATTGTCAATACCAAACTCATCTTTAATATAAGCAGCAGTTGATTGAATATCGCCTTGACCATAAGAACGAACACCAGCGCCTAAAGCTGCATCAACAATATGACAACCAGCTTCAGCAGCAGCACCAACACTAGGAACAAACAAGCCGTCTGTATAATGGCGGTGGAAGTGAAGAACTAAATCAGGATATTTTTTACGTAAAGCTGAAACTAAATCACGTGTGAAGCGTGGTGAGCAAAGCCCAGCCATATCTTTCAAGCCAAGAATAATTTCTTTACTTGCTTTTTTAGCGCTTACGCCTGCAATTTTACTTACTGATTCTAAAATGTAATCAGTTACACCAAGATAGTGATCAATATCAAAACCTTTTGCAACAGAAATAGAAAGAGCTGGCTCAAAAATAACATCTTTTCTTGAAAGCATAACCTCAGCAAGTGGAGTCATGTTGTCAATATCGTTCAAGAAGTCGAAACAGCGCATGATGTCGTAGTGTTCACAAATCATTTCAGCTGTCATACGCATTAATTTCTTAGGTTGCGGATTATAGCCTAATACGTTTGTTGAACGAACAAGCAATTGCTTTAATGTTTTTGGTGCAAATGTGTTCCACTGACGTGCTTCTGTGAAAGGATAAGTCATATTAGCCATCATATTTACGTGGAAATGCGCACCACCACCATTTTCAATGGAGAAGAGGTTAGCATTATCAAGATATGGTCCAATAAGGCTATCTTCAGCTAATCTAAAACGGTTACCGTTATTTGATTGGGTTTGATCACGTGGAGTTGTGTCAGTGAAGTGAATTTTCTTTGTATCACGAACAAAATCTAACAAAGCTTTACGATCTTCTTTTGGATAAGGGTTTTCCTTATACAACTCTTCTTTACTCATTGCTGGTAAAACAGGGTTGAAAGAAGGTAAAGTTGGTGTTGTAAGTGAGCGATATTCGCCTAATTGCACAAATTGGTTATAGCCACGTGCTGAAATTTCAGCAACAAGTCTTGATAAACGTTCGCCTTCAGGTGCAATATCTTGATAAGCAAGAAGTTTTGGATTGTTAGCAATAAATGATGTATCAAAATTTGCGTTTAAGAAATCTTTATTTTTTAAGATGTGGCGATAGAATGGAATTGTGGTTTTCAAGCCAGAAATAGTGTATTCATTCAAAGCTCTTTTCATTACGCCACAAACTTTATCCCAAGTGCTACCATAAGTGATAAGAAGAGCACCAGCAGAGTCATAGTTTGATGGGAATTCATAACCAGCTGAAAGGTTAGAATCGAGGCGAACACCAAGACCACCAGGTGAAACATATCGACTAATTCTACCAGTATTTGGAGTAAAGTTGTTTTGTGGATCTTCACAGTTGATACGAACTTGCATTGCAAATTGCACTGGTTTTGTATTTTCTTCTGTGAAAGGTAATTCCATACCAAAAGCAACAGCAATTTGAGTTTCAACTAAGTCAATACCGTAACGGCATTCAGTAATACCGTGTTCAACTTGTAAACGTGTGTTTACTTCAATAAGGTAAGCTTCACCGCTATCAGTTACTAAAAATTCAACAGTTGCAAGTGAATCATAATTTACATGCTTTACTAATTTTCTCGCATAACCTTTTAATTCTTCACGAAGTTTAGGCGTAATGCCTTCCCATGGTGAAGGGGTAATTTCAATAAGTTTTTGGTGGTTACGTTGAACAGAGCAATCTCTTTCATCAAAAGCAAAAACATTACCGTATTTATCAGCAATAACTTGAATTTCGATGTGGCGCACGCTTTGAAGATATTTTTCAACAAATAAACGTGGGTTACCAAAAGCTGCTTCTGCCATTGTTGAAGCTTTCATAAATGCTTCTTCAAGTTCTGCTTCATTTGTTACAGCAAAAATACCACGACCGCCGCCGCCGCCTTCTGCTTTAAGCATAACAGGTAAGCCCATTTCTTTAATAAGACGACGAGCTTCAGGAATATCAACAGCGCCTTCAGAACCTGGAACAACAGGAACGTTTAATTCTTTTGCAATATTACGTGCTTGCACTTTGTTGCCTAAAAGGTTCATAGCCTCAGCTGTTGAACCAATAAACATAATGCCTGCTTCTTTACATTTGCGTGGAAATTCAGAATCTTCTGATGCAAAACCCCAACCAGGGTGAATTGCAACAATATCATTTTCTTTTGCTTTTGCGATAATAAGATCAATGTCAAGATACGCATTAGGGTCGCTACCAAGAAGGAGTAATTCATCAGCAGCAGAAGCAGCAAGAGAGGTCTTATCAACATCAGTTGCAGTCATAACTGCCGTTGCATGACATCTTTCCCTAATAGCACGGCAGATACGTCGTGCAGTGATGCCACGGTTTGCTACTAAAATACGTTTACCTTCTAATTTCTTTAAAACATCTTGGAAGCTATTTTTTGCCATTCTTTTCGATCCTTTCTGATGTGGGCTAATGTTTCTTGTTATTGTAAAGGTTTTATTCTTCCATTAAGGAAAGTTCTTAGTCCTTTATATTCTCCATTCCTAACATCTATAACAATTCCGCCAAAACTTTGTTTTTCTGTGGATATTCTTTTCAAAACACCATAATATTCTTGGACGATTTCATTATTTTCATCATAGTCAAAATCATCTGAAACCATTGCTTCTATTATTTGAATTTCTTCATTTGCAAAAGCGAGGTAATTATTTGCTTTTTCAAGAATATTTTTTTGAGCAAAATATTCAAAATCTTGTGTGGTCATGTTTGAAAATTCGCTTAAACACAGTGTGTTTTTGGCATTCTTTTCAATTTCTTTTTTGTAGCATAAATAAATAGAATACACAAGTGTTGACCAAATTGTAAAAACTGTCTCTTCTTCTAAATTGTAAAACTCTTCTAAGTGGCTTGCAGAGAGGGTAAAGTCAGTACTTTTTGGGCTTAAAATAGGCGAAGCCTTTATGTTGATACCTATGCCTGCAAAAAGGGCATTATCTTTTTCTTCAATAAGCATGCCGCCAATTTTATAATAAGTATTACAGTGCTTTAGAAGAATATCGTTTGTCCATTTAAGATAAAATTCTACATCTTTAAATTTTTTTTTAGAATTTAATGTTGTAAATAGACTGTCGACAATGATAGTTCCGAGTATAGGAGCAAGGGCATCTGTATTGAATATTCCATCTTTTGGTAAACGAATTGCTGCATAGATATTTGCGTCATCTGATTGCCAAATATGCCCACGTTGCCCCCTTCCTTTTGTTTGCTTACCAACAAGCACTGAGGAGAAAGGGGGAAAGTTATTTTTTTGGTAAAGTTTATAAGCCACATCAAGAGAAGAACTTGCTTCATCAAGATAATAACAAGGCGCAATTTCATCAATTATTTCGTTTGAGATTTTTTCTAATTTCATAAAATAATTACATATATTCAGTTGAATCTTCAGTTGTACGAGTAACTTCGATAACTGGTTCAAGTTTTCTTAGTTTATCAAAAGTTTGGTAAAGGTGCACAACATCACGCACTTCAATAGTTGCGTCGATATCTGCTTTACCATCAATTTGAGTATAAACTGCTAATGAATCAATGTTAACATCTTGTTCCATAAATACAGTAGCGATTGATGCAAGCGTTCCTTTTTCATTTTTACAGAAAATATGCACACGAGCTGGCATTGGTTTTGTGGAAAGCTCTTGATCACTCCACGCAACGGTAATGAGGCGTTCTGCTTCAAGTTCACGAATATGCGGGCATGAGAGCGTGTGAACAATAATTCCACGGCCTCGGCTAATAAAACCAACAACAGAATCGCCAGGAAGTGGCGAACAGCATTGAGCAAAACGCACAAGCATATCATCTTGACCTTGAATAATAATAGCTTGTTTTTGATTAGTTTTTGTTCTTGATTCAACTTCTTCACGGCTTGGTTTTGGTTCAACAACGTGATCTTCAGTAGGCTTATTTTTACCTGTGACTTCTAAATAGCGTGAAAGTACTTTTTTTGGTGTAAGACGAGTATAACCAACAGAAATAAGAATATCATCAATAGAATTGAGTGAAAATTCATCAATAAGAAGAGCGAAAGTTCCATCTTTGATAACTTTATTGAGGTTTACCCCCATTTTTCTGCCTTCTTTTTCAAGAATTTCTTTACCAAGAGCTAAAGAAGCGGCACGCTCTTTTGTGTTTAGATAATGCTGAATGCGTGAACGAGCTTTTGAAGTTTTAACAAATTTAAGCCAATCTCTGCTTGGGTTTCTATTTTTATCAATAATGATTTCAATGGTACTACCGCTTTTAAGTGGAGTTGACAAAGGCGTAAGCTTTCCATCAACTTTAGCGCCAACGCAGTGATGCCCAATATCAGTATGGATAAGGTAAGCATAGTCGATAGCAGTAGAACCTTCAGGCAATTCTTTCACTTGCCCTTTAGGGGTAAACACAAAAACTTCATCTTTAAATAAATCAAGCTTGAGTGAATGCATAAATTCTTTTGAATCTGCTTCATCTCTTTGTCTTTCTAAAAGATCTCTAATCCACTGGAATTGTGGCGCATCTTTAATATTTCTGCTTCTTTCTTTATAGAGCCAGTGTGATGCAACCCCGTGCTCAGCAAGGTTATGCATTTCAAAAGTTCTAATTTGCACTTCAAGGCGTTCGCCCTCAGGCCCAATAACTGTTGAGTGGAGCGATTGATAGCCATTTTGCTTTGGCACGGAAACATAATCTTTAAATCTACCAGGAACTGGTTTCCAAAGTGAGTGAACAAAACCTAAAACAGCATAACAATCACGAACATCATTCACCAATACACGGAAAGCAATAATATCATGCATTTCGTCTAAAGTGGTTTTTTGCTCAGTCATTTTTTTATAAATGCTGTATTTATGTTTTATTCTACCAAAAACATGCCCGTCAATTTTATTTTCATCTAAAATAGTTTGCAGTTTTGTAATAACTTTTTCAATAAGTTGACGTTCTTCCATTTGGTTTTCGTCAAGCCATTCAGTTATTGTTTTCCATGCATCTGGATAAAGATATTTGAAAGATAAATCTTCTAATTGAAGTTTGAAACGGTGCAAGCCAAGCCTGTTTGCAAGCGGAGCATAGATATCCATAGTTTCTTGCGCAATAGCCATTTGTTTATGTGGCTTTTGAAAATCAAGCGTGCGCATATTATGCATTCTATCAGCAAGTTTTACGATAGGAACACGTATGTCATGGCTCATAGCTAAAATCATTTTACGAATGTTTTCAGCTTGTTGTTCTTCTTTTGAATCAAAGGACATAACAGAAATTTTAGTAACACCATCAACAATATCAGCAACTTCTTCGCCAAATTCAGAATCTAATTCTTCAATATAGGCTTCAGTGTCTTCAACTGTATCGTGTAATAAACCAGCGGAAACAGCAAATTCATCAAAACCAAGCTGAGCCAAAATAAGCGCAACAGAAGCTGGATGCATAAGATAAGGTTCGCCAGAAAGACGCAACTGTCCAGCATGCGCTGCCTCAGCATATCTATAAGCTCGGCCAACAACGTCTGCATTTGCTTGAGGATTTTTATTTTTTAGCGCATAAATAATTTCTTCAGGTGTTGGCAAGGAAGGATGAATTCTATCTTTTTTCATTTCTTCAAGTTCATTGAGAACTTTACCATGCCCATCAGCACGCACAAGAGGATGATTGTGAAGGCTTGATTTTTTCATGCCTTGACTATCTTTTTTAATATCTTCATGCGGGTTATCAATATATTTCTCTAAATTCTCTGCAAAATCCTGTTTCTGTTCTTTCTTGTTTTTCATATTTACTACTTCTGTTTAGAGGATTATTGAAACTTATTTATACATTTGTAAATTTTTAGGCACATACCACTTATCAAGATTATAAGAAATGCCTGATATTGATTGTTTTATATTATGGAAACGTTTTTGCACCATAGGCAAAGCTGAGGGAACATATAAAAACAAATAAGGTTGTTCTTCATGTAAAATTTCTTGAAATCTATGATAGAGCTTTTCTCTTTTTTCTTGATCAAGCGTTGATCTTGCTTCAACAAGTAAAGAATCAACTTCTTCATTCGTAAATTTAATAAAGTTTAAGCCGCCATCAACAGCTTTTGAAGAATGCCAAACATCATACACATCAGGGTCTTGCAAAATATTCCAACCCATTATTAGAGCATCAAAATTACCAGTATTTACAAACTCTTTAATAAAGGCTGACCATTCCACAGTTCTAATTTTCATATCAATGCCTAAATCTTTATAATAGGCTTGCATGATAGTGCCTGTTTTAATGCGTGAATCATTCCCTTGATTTGTAAGCACAGTAAAAGCAAAAGCTTTGCCATCTTTTTCTAAAATGCCTTTGTCATTCTTTATCCAACCAGCTTCAGCTAATAAAGCTTGTGCTTTTTCTTTATCATAAGCATAAGGAGCAATATCTTCATTATAAGCCCAAGTTCCTGGTTTATAAGGGCCAACAGTCGGCTTGCCTAAACCAAGTAAAACACCTTGAATAAGCGCATTTCTGTCAATACCATACGATAAAGCTTGCCTTACTCTCTTATCTTTAAACAATTCATTTTGTAAGTTAAAACCAAAATAATTATAGCTAAAGGAAAGATATTCATACTTATTCCAATTTTCTTCCCAAGCTTTTGTTTTTGTTTGTTTTGAATATTGCTGCGGTGTTGGTGAAAAATAGTCGATAGCCTTATTTCTTGCTTCTAAGAAAATAGTTGAAGCATCAGGAATTATTCTATACACTAGACTATTAAGTGGTGGTTGCCCCTCAAAATAAAGAGGGTTCGACTTTAGAATTATGCGTGAACCAGCTTGCCATGAATCAAGCATAAAAGGCCCAGCACCAATAGGTTTTCTAGAAAAATCAGTTTTTGTAATATCTTCATTTTCTAATATGTGTTTTGGAAGAATATCTTGCATCCATGAGATTAAGCTTCTTGCATACACTTCATTATAAAACACTTCAAAAGTATATTTACCAGTTTGCTTATATTCTTTAATCGCTTGAAAATCAGCCGCATACGCAGTTGGAGTATTAGGATTAATAATAAGATTATACGTAAAAGTTATATCATCAGCAGTAAGTGGCGCACCATCTTGCCAAACAATATCATCACGTAATTCAAATTTTATGTGTTTGCCATCATCTAAAACTTCAAAACTTTTCGCTGCATGCGGAACAATATTAAGATTTTCATCATATTTCAAAGCGGAAATATTTATAAGCGATGTAATCTCGCGTGAAGCTGAATCAGTGGCAAGAATTGAAATAAGGTTTGAAGGCTCGCCAATGGAAGCCATCACAAGGCTATCGCCTTTATTTTCTTCAGCATAAATATCTACATTTGTAGAACTTTCAGCCGCAAAAGCAATTGTAGGCTCAGATAAACTAGGCAAACTATATGGAGTAAGCAAGAAAGACAAAGCTAAACCAGTATGGAAAAGTTTTTTTATCATAGAAGTGTTCTCACTATAAATTGTTATATATTTATAGAGTATAAATTAACTTTTTTCGTCTGTCTAGTTTTCTTTCTAAAGGGAACCTGTTATGACTCCCTAGAAATCTAAATACTATAATGGAATTTTAACCACTAATTTAACTACAGCTGATGGATTTTCAACACACATTGCTGGTGCATGTGCTTCTAAAGGATAAATAACAGCCAAAGAACCGCTTGATAAATAAGCACGTGAATATTCTTTACTTTGTTCAGCATAGAATTGAATATCGTCACCGCTTTCTGTTTTCGTCATATCTTCAGCTTGGCGCGCGTAAAAATATTCCTCGCCCTCTAATACAATTTGGATATCTGTCATCACATCATGTGTTTCATATCTAAGTTCATGCGCTTCTTTTGTATTATAGCGCATAACAATAGCAAAAGCATCATTAGAAAGAGGATAATTGCCATTTTCAGGAAGTGGATTTTCTCTCAAAAGAGCCACAACCTCAGCAATTGCAGTATTAATCTTTTCTGGTAAAAACTGTGTTTTATATGTATCAAAAGTCGTAACTAACATATTTTGTCTCCGACGGCCAAAGGAAATAATTTCCTTTGGAAACCTTATTTATTTTTATGCAAGCATAAAAATGTAATAACTTTTTCCAATGAAGATTTTCCATTGAGCTTTGTTAAAAAATGAAAATTTTGTAGGAGATAGGGGGAGCCCCATATAGAGGCAGGGGAAACCTCACACTTTTTTCAAAAAGTTGTGGTTTCCCCCTCAATAAATCAACCTAATTCTTATAAACTATAAGATTTTAATATTTCTTGCAATTTGAAAGCAAAAGCGTCTAATTCTTCTTCACTAATTGTAAGAGCTGGCACGAGGCGCAACACTCTTTCTTGTGTGAGGTTTAGAATATAACCTGCTTCAAGAAGTTTATCCCAAACTTCTTTACAAGATGCTGGCGGAAGTGAAAGCTCTATACCAATCATAAGCCCAAGCCCACGCACTTCTTTAATTGTATTCGATGCTTTTTCACCAACAATGCGGAAACGTTCACGAAGTGCGTCGCCAATAAGAAGAGTGCGTTCTTCTAAGTTATCACGTTCGATAATATCGACTACTTTTGAGCCAACAGCTGTACAGAAAGCGTTTCCACCGAAAGTTGTTGCATGGCTGCCAAATTCAAATGCTTGTGATACTTTTTCAGTGCAAAGCATTGCGCCAAGTGGAAGACCATTTGCTAAAGATTTAGCAGCTGAAATTGCGTCCGGTTCTAAATCATAATGCTGATGCGCCCAGAATTTGCCTGTTCTGCAAAGCCCAGTTTGCACTTCATCAACTAAGAATAAAATATTTTGTTCACGGCAAATTGCTTCAATACGTTTTGCATAGGCTTTATCCATAACACGAACGCCGCCTTCGCCTTGAATAACTTCAACTAAAACAGCGCAAGTGTTTTTTGTAATTGCAGCTTCAATATTTGCTGGATTACCCCATTCAACTTGTACAAAACCTGGAGTTCTTGGTTCAAAACCTTCAAGATATTTTTCTTGCCCAGTTGCTGATAATGTTGCTAATGTTCTGCCATGGAAAGCATTAGTAAGTGTTATGATTTCAAATGCTTCTGATTTCATAACTTTATGCGAATAACGACGAGCAATTTTGATTAATGCTTCATTTGCTTCAGCGCCTGAATTACAAAAGAAAACTTTTCCTAAATGTCTTGAATGTTTGAGAAGTTTTGTAGCAAAGTCTAGCTGTTCTTCTTGGTAAAAAAGGTTTGAAACATGAATAAGTTTTCTTGCTTGTTCATTCATTACATCAGCTAATTCTTCATTTGCTTGACCAAGTTGAGTGCAGGCAATGCCAGAAAGAAGATCAGTATATTCTTTACCTTCAAAATCATAAAGTTTTGAATTTTTACCAGATTTAATAGCTATTGGGTAACGTGCATAAGTTTTACACATTAACTCTGATTCACTTGATTTTATATCATCATAATTAGCTGACATATTATTTCCTTTTAATTAAATTTATTCGAGAGAGGGGAAACCACGCCTTGAAAGGTAAGGTTTCCACTCTCTCGAGCTCTCACCCCTTCCTTGCGAACTTTTCATTTATTAAAAATATAATAATTAGAAAAAACAATAAGGTTCTAATAAATAAAAGAATGATATTTATTTAAAAGTTTTGAAGGATGGGGGTGAGCCCTCTTTAGAGGGCGAGGGGGAAAACTTGTTTTTCAAAACATGGTTTCCCCCTCAAATAAAACAAAAATTACAACTGCAATCTGCCTTTGAAAGCTTCTGCAAGTTTTTCAACATCTGTATTCACGATTTTATTGAGGCCATCACGCACAAGAAGTTTTTCGCCAGCTTCTACTTTACCTAAATAGGTGCAGATTTGCCCTTTGAAAATTGCTTCAAAAGCTTCTTTATGTTCTGGTTTGATGGTTACGATAAGACGTGAAGCTGTTTCTGAATATAGACGTTCAGTAAGGCTTACGCAATTACATGTTGGCATTGGATTTACGTCAACATTTGCGCCAATACGCCCACCTATAGCCATTTCAGCAAGAGCTACAAGGAAACCACCGTCTGATAAATCGTGGCAAGCATTTACATAACCAGCTTGAATTGCATCGTGCAATGCGTGGTAACGTGCTTTTGCTGTTTTTGAATCTACTTTAGGAACAGCAGTGTAGCGTAAGTTATATTCATCTTTATATTCATCATGAATTTCAGAACCAGCAAGTTCTTTTCTTGTTCTACCAAGAAGATAGATTAAATCGCCAGCTTTTTTGAAATCAGAGGTGATACTTTTATTTACATCATCAATTGAAGCGATAACTGAGAATAATAATGTTGGTGGAATTGAGATTTTTTGCCCGCCACCAGTGTAATCATTCTTCATACTATCTTTACCAGATACGCAAGGAACTTGGAAATCAGAACAATATTTATCAAGTGCTTTACCTGATTGAACAAGCTGTGCAAGCTTATATTCGCCATCAGGTGTACGTTCACTTTGAACAGGGTCACACCAACAATAGTTATCACAACCTGCTAAAGAATTTGGATTTGCACCAACAGCAATAGCATTACGAACAGCTTCATCGATAGCATTTGCAGTCATTGCGTATGCGTCATAATCAGCAAATTTAGGGCAGATACCGTTTGAAAGAACAATACCTTTATCAGAAGTAAGCACAGGGCGAACAACAGCAGCATCAGCAGGCGCATCTTTTTCAACACCAACTAAAGGCTTTACAACTGAACCAGCTTGCACTTCATGATCGTATTGACGAATCATATATTCTTTACTGCAAATATTGAGTCTGCCGAGCATTTTAAGAAGAGCTTCTTCTTGTTTTTGAAGAGGTAAGTCAAAAGTTGATTGCTCGCCTTTTGCAATTTCAGGTTTTTTCCACACAGCTTTTAATTCCATTTGTGGAAGACCTTTATGCATGAATTCCATTGGAAGCCAAGCAACGTCTTTATCTTCATATTTAATATGGAAATAACCGCTGTCTGTGTATGTGCCGATATTGTTTGCTTCAACACCATAATGTTTTGCTAAAGCTAAAAATTCTTCAAGTTTGTCTTGTGGCACTGATAAAGTCATACGTTCTTGAGCTTCTGAAAGTAAGATTTCCCAAGGGCGTAAACCATCATATTTTAAAGGAGCTTTTGATAAATCAAGTAAGCAACCGCCAGTGTCTTCTGCCATTTCACCCACTGATGACGATAAACCGCCAGCGCCATTATCAGTGATTGCATTATAAAGACCTAAGTTACGAGCTTTAATGATGAAATCATACATGATACGTTGAGTGATAGGGTCACCAATTTGTACAGCAGTTGCAGGTGAATCTTTGTGAAGTTCTTCAGATGAGAAAGTTGCACCGTGGATGCCGTCTTTACCAATTTTACCGCCAGCCATGATGATAGCATCGCCAACTTTTGCTTCTTTTTGCCAACCTGGTTTACCATGTAATTCTTTAGGCATAATACCAACAGTTCCGCAATATACGAGTGGTTTACCTAAAAATCTTTCATGGAAAACAACAGCGCCGTTCACAGTTGGAACACCTGATTTATTACCACCATGCTCAACACCTTCACGAACGCCCTCTAAAACACGGCGTGGGTGAAGAAGACGTGGAGGCAATTCTTCATTATATTCAGGTGAAGCAAAACAGAAAACGTCAGTATTACAGATAAGTTCTGCGCCCATTCCTGTTCCCATAGGGTCACGGTTAACGCCAACAATACCAGTTAAAGCTCCGCCGTATGGATCAAGCGCTGATGGAGAGTTGTGAGTTTCAACTTTAATACAAACATCAAAATCGTCATTGAAAGCAATAACGCCAGCATTATCTTTAAATACTGATTTACAATAATCTTCTTCGCCAAGTTTTTCACGAATAGCTTTTGTTGTATTTTGAATGTAAGTTTTATAGATTGAAGAAATTTCTTCTTTAGCGCCTGTTTCTTCATCTGTGTAATCAATTTTAGCAGCAAAGATTTTGTGCTTGCAGTGTTCTGACCAAGTTTGTGCTAATACTTCAATTTCAGCATCAGTAGGGTTTGCTGGTAAACCTTGGCTTGCACGTTTAGCAATAACTTCTTCATTTTCATAATGCTTTTTGATTGTTTGCATTTCAAATAAAGAAAGCGCTAATGTGTTTGCACGGCTAAATTCCATAAGCTGTTCGTCAGTCATTTGAGTAAGTGGAATAATTTCAACTGCATCAGATGATGAACCAGTTACTTTTGCAACTTGCGCTTCAAAGCCCGCTTCTTTTTGCCATTCTTCTTTTGACTTAATGCGGAAACGTTGAATTAATGTATTTGCTAAAAGATTTTCAGCAATATTTTGTGCATCAGCAGCATTGATTGCGCCTTTGATGTGGTATTGCACTGAGGTATAAGCAGCAACATCTTCTTTATCTTTTTTCAATACAAGCGCAACAGTTTTTTGTGCTGTGTGGCCTTCGTTATCAGTAACACCAGGACGGAAGCCAACTTCAATAATAAAGTCTGCCATTCCATCTTCAAAAGGATTTTGCGCAGAAAAAGAAAGATTATGCAAAACAATATCATGGAGTACTGATTTTTCAGCTAAGATATTTGCTTCCTCTTGAGTAATTCCTGTTACAGTGAAAACTTTTACAACTCTTACTTCATCAACCTTGATTTCAAGCGCGTGGCAAATTGAGCTTGCAACACGTCTGCCTACAGCATCGTCTAAATGCTTGTGTGGAGCAACTTCAAAGCGAATAATGTTGTTTTTTTCTGACATAATTTATCCTTTTTAGGCTTTTTTAATCTTTTATGTATTACGCGAGCTTAAATAGCTGAGCGCAGATATTAAAATTTCTTTGGTTTTTGAATTTGGAAAAATTTCCAAACATTTTTCAGCATTTTCTAAATGTGAAAGTGCTTTATCTCTCGCGAGTTTATCGAATTGTTTTTCAAGAATAATTTTTGAAATTTCTTCAACTTCTGCTTGAGTAAATTCTTTTTCTGTTCCAGCTGCGGCAAATTTAGCTTTGAAAATTTCAGCATCTTCTTTTGAAAGAGAATGATAGTAAGCTAACACAGGAATTGTGGCTTTTCCTTCACGAATATCGCCACCTTGTGGTTTGCCAATTTGCTCTTCAGGCGCAAAATCAAGTGCATCGTCAATTAGTTGGAAAGCCATGCCAAGTTCTTCGCCATATTGTGCAAGAGCTTCCACT
This sequence comes from uncultured Desulfovibrionaceae bacterium, assembly GCA_964370245.1. Lineage (GTDB taxonomy): Bacteria > Desulfobacterota > Desulfovibrionia > Desulfovibrionales > Desulfovibrionaceae > CAYJAZ01. The sequence continues at coordinate 37,810 of CAYJIN010000001.1, read as the reverse complement.
TCTTCATCGCTAATAGCAAGATTTTGCACTTTTTGCATATAAAGCGCACCCATTTTGCACGCTGCACGAAGTAAAAATGCGGTTTTGCCACGAATTATTTCATTATATTTTTCTTCGCCATGTTCGAGTGAACCTTGCATAGAAATTTCTTCTAACTCGCCTGAAGTTGTTTTCATAACAGCAGTAGAGTAGAGGGAGATAAGTTCTGCACTTTTATAAGAAGAAACATGTTCACAACCATAACCCAAAAGAGCATCGCCAGCTAAAATGGTTTTAGTTGCGCCAAAAATTGTGTGTGCTGTTGGCTTATTGCGTCTTGTATCCGCATTATCAATAACATCATCATGCAAAAGAGAGGCAAGATGAAGCATTTCAAGGCAAGTGGATAATGAATAAATTTCTTTATTGCATTTTGTGTCTTTATCTTCAAAAATTTGCGCGCAAAGAACTGTAAGCAGTGGGCGTAATCTTTTTCCACCTGCTTTAGATGTGTGTGCAATAATTGGCTTTACAATTGCTGGCAAGCTATCAATGTGTTTTTCAAGGCTTTTTTCAATTGTAGGAAGTTCTTTTGCAGCAATTTTTGTGAAGGATAGAATCGACATTTTCCGCCCAATAAGTTAATAATCTTACAAATTGTTTCAAACAAATAGTAAATCTAGAATATTTTAATCGCTTTGATATTGTATTAAATTTCATAAAAATGCAAGTTTTTTTATTGACAGTGCAAGCATTGAATTATAGGAAAGATAGAGAAAATAACTACGTAGTATTTTATCTTTTAAATAAATATATTCAGTAAAGAAAAAATCCTACAAATTGGATAAATTATGCCTTTTGAATTTAATTCTTCTTTATTTTTTTCAGCTTTAGGTTTAGCATTTGTCATGGAAGGGCTATTATGGCTTATTTCACCTAAAAATATTCGTAAAGCATTTACTGAAATACTAAAACAGTCAGACGATGTTATACGTATGTTTGCCTCAACCTTACTTATTATCGGTCTTATCATTATTTGGCTTGCAACAAGCTAGTTATTAAAAGGATATATTATGAAAACTTGCGCACTTATTTTAGCAGCTGGCAAAGGCACAAGAATGCCTTCACAAAAACCAAAAGTTATGCAAAAACTTCTTGGTGATACTATGCTTTCATGTGTTTACAAAGCTTTACAGCCTGTAATAAATGATAATATTTTTACTTTAGTTGGTTATAAAAAAGAATATCTTCTTGATGAACTACAATCAATTTCTGAAAAAGCACATAATCAACATATCGAACAAAAAGAACTTTTAGGAACAGGCCATGCGCTTCAAACTGCATTTCCAAGTTTTAAAGAAGCTAATGCTGATTACATCATGGTAATTAATGGCGATGTGCCATTGCTTTCATCCGAATTTATTCAAGCAATTCTTGATAAAACAAAAGAAGAAAATTATGATGTTGTATTTGCAACAATAATGGTTGAAGATGTTGCAAAATATGGCAGAGTTATTAGAAATTCATCAAATGAAGTGCAAGCAATTGTAGAAGCTAAAGATTATAGCGAAGAACAATACGGTAAAGCAAGCGGTGAAATTAACGCAGGGCTTTACATTTTTAAAGCATCTTTTGCCGAAGAATTTTTACCAAAGCTCAACAATAATAATGCAAACAATGAATATTATATCACTGATTTAATTTCACTTGCTATTGATGCAAGAAAGAAAGTGCATGCCTATAATGCTGGGTATGACTTCTCTTTGCTTGGTTGTAATAACCCATTAGAGCTTTCGCAAGCAGAAGAATTTTTACGTAAAAAAAGAAATGAAAACTTCATGCAAAATGGAGTGATTTTACATAATCCATCTACTATCACAATTTCTCAAGATGTTGAAATTGAAGCTGGTGTAGAAATATATCAAAACTGCGAATTATATGGAAAAACTAAAATTTCAAAATATTGCGTTATTGAATCAAACTGCGTTATAAAGAATTGTGAAATTGGTGAAAACAATCACATAGCCTCTTTTTCACATTTTGAAAATGCAAGTGTTTCATCTTCTTGTAAAATTGGGCCTTATGCGCGCTTACGCCCAAGCGCAAAATTAGAAGATAATGTGCATATTGGTAACTTTGTTGAAGTAAAAAAATCTCTTATAGAAAAAGGTGCAAAAGTAAATCATCTTACCTATATAGGTGATGCTGAAATTGGTGCTGGAACTAATATTGGTGCGGGCACAATTACATGCAACTATGATGGAAAAAATAAATTCCTTACAAAAATTGGTAAAAACTGCTTTATTGGCTCTAATAGCGCTTTTGTAGCACCTGTTGAAATTGGTGAAAATGCGCTTATAGGTGCTGGGTCAGTCATTACAAAAAACGTGAAAGAGAATGAACTTGTTGTTGCACGTTCAAAGCAAGTGCATTTACCTAAACCAATAAAATAAAACAAAATAAATAGATACAGTAAAAAATAGCCAAGGCGCATTTAAAATCCACAAAGTTATAATTTAGCTTGATTTTTTATGTGAGCTTGGCTATTATACTGTAACTTACATGTATATGTAATAATTATGGAGAAAATTTATGTCAAAAGATGCAATGCGTGTTTTATTTAGCGCAAAAGAAATTCACGAAAAAATACTTGAAATAACAGATCAAATTAGTAAAACTTATTCAACTATTGAAGATTCAACTGTTGAAAATGCTTGCCAAAAACCTGTTGCTTTATGTGTTTTAAAAGGAGCAGTTTTCTTTTTTGCAGATATTATGCGTGAAGTAGATATTGAATTTGAACTTGATTTTATTAAACTTTCCTCATACGGCAATTCAACATCATCAAGCGGAAATGTTATTCTAGCAATGGATACAAAAATAGATTTAGCTGGTCGTGATGTTTTAATTGTTGAAGATATTGTTGATTCAGGCAATAGCATGGCATTTTTATGTGAAGAATTTAGAAAACGTGGCGCAAAAAGCATTCGTATTGCAGCTTTAGTTGATAAACATGAAAGACGTGAAGTGCCTGTTGAAGTTGATTTTTATGGTTTCAAGCTTTCTGAAGGTTTTATTGTAGGTTATGGTATGGATTATGCTGAAAAATATCGTGCTTTACCAGCAATTTATGAAGTTCTCATCTAATTAGACTATTTTTTTCTATAGAATTGACGATAAATCATTGTAGAACTGATTAAAAAGTATATAAATTAAATAAGCCATAGCAAATAAGAAAGGATATAATATGTTAGTTACTTGTACACATTGCGATACCACGTATAATCTTCCTGATGATAAGGCAGTTGCTGGCACTAAATTGCGCTGTTCTGTTTGCAAAAATGTATTTAGATTAGGCGAAGAAGAGCAAACACAAGAAGAAAAATCAATTTCTCTTGATAGCTTTGATAGCAATGGTTATGATGACAATGCATTCAGCAATGAAGAGCAAGTTCACACTGAACCAAAAAAATCTAAAAAGAAAACTTTATTATTTCTAATTGTTGCTATTCTTCTTATTTCTGGTGGTTCTTTTGCATTATGGAAATATACTGATATCTTAGAACCAGTAAAAGATATTGCTAGAACTTATTTAAGTTTTGGTGAAGAAGAAAATTCAGAAATGCCAATAGAAGAAGCAACTGCAACTGATAAAGTTCGTTTAATTGAATTAAGAAATGTTCGTCAATATAATATCAGCAATGATAAAATTGGTAAAATTGCTGTTGTTGAGGGTAAAGTTGTGAATGGTTTTGATAGCCCACGTGAACTTATCCGCATTGAAGGCACACTTTTTGATGTTCAAGGCAAAGCACTGCTTACAAAATCACTCCTTGCTGGAACATCAGCATCACTCTTCCAATTGCAAGTTTTAGGTGAAGAAGAACTGGAGCAAGCTTTATCAAACTCAATTGATGTGATAGCAAATAATTCAAATATCGAACCAAACGGCGTTGTTCCATTTATGATTCTTTTCTATAATCCACCAGCTGAAGCAACAGAATTTGGCGTGAGAGTTATTGACGCTAGAGAAGTTGAAAATACTGAAGTGGTTGAAGAAGCAGAAGTTGTAGAAGAATAGTTCAAATTATACTTAAAAAAGTATGGGCTTATCAGAAGATAGGCCCTTTTTTTATTTTAAATATTTGCGATGGTGTATTTGCTTTGAGATAAGTTTTTATAGTAGATAAATTTTTTATAGCTCAAAATAATAGATAAAAAAAATCGCCCATAAAGGACGATTTTCGTATTATTATATTTTTTTATTCATTCGATAGTTACATTGAACTTGAAATAATAAATAAACTAGACTATTCAAAGTCGTCAGGAAGTTCAAAGTTTGCATGCACTTTTTGAACATCATCATTGTCTTCAAGCGCATCAACAAATTTGAGAAGCTTTTCGCCAACTTCTTTATCAACTGTGATTGAGTTTTGTGGAATATATGAAAGTTCAGCTGATTGCATTTCAATTTCAGCAGCTTCAAGCGCATCACGCACAACTGCGAAATCTTCTAATGAAGTTGTTACTTCGAATGTGTCATCGCTTTCAACAACATCATCAGCGCCAGCTTCAAGCGCAGCTTCCATTATTTGATCTTCTGAATATTTGCTTTTATCAATGATAATAAGACCTTTTCTATCAAACATCCAAGCAACAGAGCCACTTTCACCAAGGTTTCCGCCTGAACGTGAGAAAAGGTGACGAACTTCTGAAACTGTTCTGTTTTTATTATCTGTCGCTGTTTCAACGATAAATGCAATACCAGATGGACCATAGCCTTCATAGGTGATTTCAAATAAATCGCCGCCAGCTTCAGCGCCTGTTCCTTTACGGATAGCACTTTCAATTTTATCTTTTGGAAGGTTTACAGCTTTTGCTGCTGCAATTGCTGCACGAAGACGTGAGTTACCTGCAGGATCGCCACCATTTTTTGCTGCAATAATAATTTCTTTTGCTGCTTTTGTAAACACTGCGCCACGTTTTGCGTCTTGTCTGCCTTTACGGTGCTGAATGTTAGCCCACTTACTATGTCCTGCCATGATAAAATCTCCTCATAAAGTAGATGCATTTTCTTTTCGTTGCCGAAAATAACAAGAATGTCTGAATGGGTCAACAAAAAATTTTAATGCTTATATTATAGTATGTTACTCAGGAATTTTTTCTATGATTAGAACTAATTCCTTCAAAATTAAAATATTACTTCTTAATAGAATTTTGCAAATTTGCAATTCTCACTTCTAAAGCTGGTTTATTTGGATGATGTAAAAGTGCTTGACTAAAAGCCTCTAAAGCTTTTTCAGGTTCATCAAGCCATTCATAGCTATCACCTAAAAGTACATAAGCTAAAGCTTTTTCTTCATCAGTTGTTATTGGAAGGGAATTATAGATATTTACCCATTCGATTGTTTTTTCATAATCATTTTTTAAGAAATAAAAGTTTGTAGTTAGAAAGTATAATCTTTTTATATTTTCAGGACTAGTAATATTTTCTAATGTTATAAGATATTTTTCTGCTTGTTCAAAATCGTGTAATGCTAGTGAATATTGAAGAATATCAAGTTCAAGCGCTTCAAGTTCGCTCACTGTATATTCTTTTAATATAATAAGTTTTTGAATATAAGAAATTGCATAGGAGTAAATTTGAAGATTTGTATATGCTTGTAGCAAATTTTCATAAATATAGATTTGCTCTTGCGGTTTTGTAAAATTTTCTTTATTTGCTTCTAATAATTCAATAATTGCATAGTTATTTGCAATCATAGTGTATGCATTAACTAATTTTTGAAGTGTATTAAAGCGTATATCATTATCTTCTTCAACATCTAGAATTTTATGCGCAATTTCAATTGCATGGCTATAATCATTTATCGCAATTGCTTCAGCAAGTAATTCTTGATTTGACTTTGGTTCACGATGATCTTTACAGGCAAAAATAAAAACTGTAAGAACTAAAAGAAAAAGAATTTTTAATTTCATAGTTACCTAAACTGTTATTGTTTGTTTTATTATAAGTGCTTGAAAAAAAATTGGCAAGCAATATTATTTTGTAAAATTTATGAGAGCCAACCTGCTTGTAAAGCCCAAATTAGTTCAGGCGTAAAAAGCTCTGCTGAGTGTTCTAAAATTGCTTTTAGTTCGCTAATACTCACAAACATAGTATCATTTTTCCCTTGTGAAAGCAGGGTAATTTTTTCTTGTGCACTTAGTTTTGATGTGGTAAACACAAATGCAAGGGAAGGAATGCCATCACCACCTATATAAGGCAAACTTGCAATTTCATATAAGCTTGTATGCTCAATTCCAAGTTTATCTTTTAAACCTCTCAAGGCAGCATCTTCACAGGCTTCATTTTCATATACATGGCTATATACTGAAATATCCCATAGCCCAGAATATTTATGTTTATTACTTTTTGCTACTTTAGTTAAAAGAATTTGGTTTTCCTGATTTTTGATTGCTACAAGAACAATTTTACGAGTAAGCTTTTTCTTTATGCTTAAATCAAGATTCATAAGCATGAAAGGCTGACCAGCATTATCAAGAATTTCAACTCGTTTTTCTTTTAAATTTTTCTTTTTAGGATTTTTCATGTTAAATTCAATTTATCAAATTATACGTTTAGAAGCAAGCAAGGATAGTAAAAATGTTTTTATGCTTGAAAATGCATGCTTTACCAATGGTTGGAGTGAAGAGCAAATTAAAATAGCTCTTGAAAGTAAAAACTTTCTTTTTTTAGGAATTTATCATGAAAATGAACTTGTTTCCTATATTTCATTGCAATGCATTCCTTCTGTTGAAAAACTTGAAAATGGTGAATGCGAAATTATTAATATTGCAACAAGAAATGATTATAGAAGAAAAGGCCTTGCAGAACAATTATTGATTTATGTTCTTACATTTACAAAAAATAATAAAGTAGATTCAATTCTATTAGATGTAAGAGAATCAAATAAAGCAGCGCGTGCTTTATATTCAAAAGTTGGTTTTGTAGAAGTTGGCAGAAGAAAAAATTATTATCCACTTGAAAACAATGAAGCAAATTCAATAGAAAAAAACTTTGAAGATGGACTTATAATGAAATATACATTTGTATAGTTCTTTCCATGCCTCAAAGTTTCTTTATAAAATTATAATAACTTATTATTAGATTGATCTATATACAAGAAATTCTTTTGCAGCTTCTTTAATAATTACTATGTTATCAAGAAATAAGTCAACCAATTCAGGATCAAATTTCTTTCCACGATATTCTTTGAGCATTGCAATTACTTGTTCTTCAGGTAAACCCGGGCGATACACACGGTCAGACATAAGCGCATCATACACATCAACAATAGAAACAATTCGTGCTTCAATTGGAATATTTTCGCCTTTTAATCCGTTAGGGTAGCCTGTACCATCCCAGTTTTCATGGTGATAATGTGAAATAACTTCACCCATCATAATAATTGGATTTTTAGAATCTGATAAAAGATCAGCACCAATTTTTGCATGTGTTTGAATTACTTTGAATTCTTCATCTGTAAGTTTGCCAGGTTTTCTAAGAACGGCATCTGAAATAGCAATTTTACCCAAGTCGTGTAATGGTGCGGCATTATACATGATTTCTACATATTCTTCAGGCCAACCTAAAAGTCTGCCCATTTGAGCACTCATTAAACCAATTCTAAATACATGACCGCCAGTTTCGCCATCACGCGATTCAAGTGCATTGAAAAGGCGGCTCACAATTTCTTGTTGTGTTTCACGAATAAGCGCAGTTTGTTCTTCTACAATTTGCTGAAGGTTTGTATTGATAAGTCTTTGCCTGCGTTCAGCTTCAACTAAGCGCGCACCAACTTGAATACGTAATGAAAGTTCAGAACCTTCAAAAGGTTTTACGATATAATCGTCAACTCCACCTTGTGAAAAACCTGTAAACTTATCATCAAATTCATGGCGAGAGGTGAGCATAATAATATAAATATATTGCTGGTTTGAAGTAAGTTCACGAACTTTTTGAGCAAGCTCAAGCCCGTTCATGTTTGGCATACTCCAATCTGTAATGAGCATATCTATACTATCTTGGCTATTGGTAATCATGTCATAGGCTTCTTGCCCATCACAAGTTTCAATAACTTCATGCCCAGCATCACGTAAGTGGCCGGCAAGAATTAATCTACTCATTTCCTGATCTTCTGCGATAACTATCTTCATACGACTAACCTATTATGTATTTTTGCATTGCTTTCATCATTTCTTCTAACTCTTCTTCAATAAAAAGAAGATTTTTTTGTGCAGTATCAATATGTTCCGGAAGTTTTTGATCACGACCCATATTTTCCATCTCTAATGCAGTTTCATAAATTTTACCTTTTGTATAATAACTTACTAAACCTTTAATTGCATGCGCATTTACTGTTAAGCTGCTGTTGTCATTCTGTTTAATTGCAAGTCGAATTTCATCGAGTATTGTTGGTGCATCTTTTATAAAAATGTTCATACTTTTTATTGCTAAATCAGGGAAGCCTGCAAAAGAACGTTTAATAGCTTCAGCATCTAATGGTGGATCAACTGGGCGCTCTTTTGGTGCAGCAGGTTTAATTTCTTCACTTTTTATTGGTGTTTGCATGCTTTTTGGATTTGTAGGAACAAATGAAGATGGCATTTTTGAAGAATTAATTCCACTAGCACTCTGTATGCTTGAAGGCATTTTACTTGCTGTTGAAGTTTGCATACTGCTTGGCATTTTAGAACTGTTTACGCTAGTAGGTAATTTACTTCCAGAAATTGAACTAGGCATATTTTTTGCCATAGTTGTAGGCATTTTTGAAGAAGGGCTAGGCGCGCTATTATTAGCACTTAGGTTTGAGTTAATGCTTACTGGTATTGTTGGACTTTGTGCTGGTTTTACAGTTGAGCTATCAAAAGCTATGCTTGGCATTTTGCTATTTTTAGCAGTTGTAGGGTTACTACTTGTAATAGAAGTAGGCATGTTTTTACTTGCAACACTTGTAGGTGATTTTGCCTTTGCCGCAACAGTAGGAGGTGGAATAATAGAAACAGTTGGTTTTGTTATACCACTTTCTTTTGTGAGTGAAGACGGCATTTTTGATACACGAGGAGAAGTTTTTGCAATTGACGGCATTTTAGATTCAGTATCTTTGTTTTCAGCCCTAATAGGTTTTACTTCTTCAACTGTAGTTTCTGAAGAGCAACCACTATCAATTGTTTCGGTTATTCCTGTAACCTTGTTAAAAACAGTGATTAAGCTTGGAGTAGAGTTACACGGTTCTTGTGAAAAATAATCTTCATCTAACTTCATTGGTTTAGCAGCAGATGCACGTGCTAAGTTTGCAGCTGCAGTTTCCACTTCTGGCTTAGGAGTCACAGAACTTGAAATACCAAATGATTTCGCAACAGTATCTAAAGTTTTCGAAAGCTCGTTTATTGTTACAGGTTTTAGCATGTATGAATCCATGCCTTCAGCAATATAATATTCTTTTTCTTCATTACTTGCATTAGCTGTAAGTGCAATTATTGGTTGATGTTTTGCTTGTGGATTTTTTTCTTCACGTGAACGTATAATCTTCAACGCTTGCATGCCATCCATAACTGGCATTTTAATATCCATAAGAACAATATCAAATTTTTCTCTTTCAAGAATTTCAATAGCAAGTTGACCATTTTTTGCAACAACAACTTGATGCCCTAAAACTTCAAGCATTCTTGTTGTAACAACTTGGTTTATTTCTAAATCTTCAACAAGTAAAATAGAAAGGTGTAAGCGTTCAGATGGATCATCGTTGAGATATAATTCATTCACACCTGATTTTGAACCATCATCAATTGATTCAACAGCACGCACTAATGTTTTGAGAAGCTCCGAAGGGCGCACAGGTTTTGATAAACAAGATGAAACCAAGGAGTGTGGAATTTTAGATGGTAATGAACCAGATGATAATATAATTACAGGAATATGTGCTGTAGCAGGATTATCTTTTACAGCATGCGCTAAATCAAAACCATCCTTATCAGGCATTTGCATATCTGAAAGAATTATTGAAATAGGTGTTACTGATTTAGAGGCAAGATTTACAATTGTTAAAGCTTCGTCAACACTAGAACACATAGTTGGGTTCATACCCCAATCTTTTGTTTGTTCTGAAAGAATTTTTCTATTTGTTGCGTTATCGTCAACAATTAATACTTCAATATCTTTCAATCTTTCTGGTGAAACAGGTTTACTTGTTTGTGCACTATCAGCAAGGTATGGAAGTTCTAATACGAATGAGAATGTGCTACCTTTATTCAATTCACTTTGTAAAGTGATGTTTGAACCCATAAGGTTTATTAGATACTGTGAAATGGCTAAACCTAAGCCAATACCATCATATTTACGAGTAGAGGAGTGGTCATTCTCTAAAGGCATAAAAATAAGTTTTTGTCTTTCTGGGCTTATGCCAATACCAGAATCTTTAATACTAAAGAGTAAGCGAACTTTGTTTGGCAGCATTTCTTGTTCAGTAACACTTAATGTAATTTCACCTCTGTCAGTATATTTAATCGCATTATCAACAAGATTTAGCAAAACTTGTCTAATTCTAAGCGCATCACCAACTAAAATATCAGGCGCTTGAAGAGAAATATTTGCAAGCATTTCAATATTTTTTGTATATGCAGATGGCGCAAGTGATTTCATAACATCAAATAAAGTATCTCTTAATGAGAATGAACTTTGTTCTAATTCAATTTGGTTCGCTTCAATTTTTGCATAATCCCAAATATCATTAATAATAGTAAGAAGATTATTACCAGAAGATTTTAATGATGCAATCATTGATGCTTGTGAATCATCAAGTTTTGTTCTCAATAAAAGTTCTGTCATACCAATAATACCGTTTAAAGGAGTACGCACTTCATGACTGATGCTTGATAAAAACTCGCTCTTATATTCTTTAGTGTATTGAGCTTCTTTTTTAAGTTGATGGTTTTCATCAAGAGTTGTAAGAAGTTTTTCTTCAATTTCTGATTTGTTTTTTGAAACATTTGTTTCAACTTCGTTTGCACGTTTTAAATAGTGAATTGTTTTTCTTGTGAAGGTGTAAAGCATAGCACAGCCAATAAGCCATATAATAATATGTCCTACAATTACACCTAAAATTGCAATAAATTTTGCTTCGTCTAATTTGCTGAGAGGAATTGTAATTTTAGTTGCAGCATATAATTCACCAATGCTGTAGTTTTCATAAATTTCATTAAAAGCAGGGTTATTTAAGTGTTTTTCTGTAATATGTAAAGGAACAATATACACTAAACTATCAACACCATCTACAGTTACAAATTCATAAATATTTTCAAGTTTTTCACGTTCTAAAGTGCGTAAAGCAGCAGCTTCTTTAGCGTCAGGGCGAGTTATAACAATATCTTTATCAAAAGAAAGCAATCTTATTTCAATGCCATCGTTTGATCCTGTTCTATTAAGAATTTCAATAAGAAGTGAAGGGGTAAGCTTAGTGAGTGAAACACCTGTAGAAGTTGTTATTTGAACTGTTTCTTGATTAGTAAAGTCAAAACCTGGAACTTTTGTTGTTTCATCAATATATATTCCGCTAGTACTATAAAACCAGTTTCTTAAAGATATATCACGATTAAAAATTGTTTCTGCTTCTCTAATGGCAGAGCGTTCATAGGCTAAAGATACTTGATAAATATTTACACCAGTAAAAAGTATCATAATCCCAGTCCAAAATAAAAGATAAAGGGATGAGGTAACCAGTGTTTTTACTTCGCTAGACGATTCATTGTTTTTAGCTTTAACAGCGCGTTTAGCTTTTGTTTTATTTTGTAGTTTTTGCTTATACTTTTTTGCTTTTACTTTTGACTTATCCATAAACTTCTCTTTGTACAACATGTGTTATGAAAAATTACATACTTAAAACAGATTTTAAATAGTATAATACCATTATCAATTAACACAAGAGAGAATATATTAATAATAATGCTTAAGCAAGATTTTTTTCTTGTATAAAGAAATTTTATTATTTTTTTATTTGACTATATTAAATCTTGTATTAAATATATTTATATGGTAAAAAGTTTTCCATCTTTAGTAGTGATATAATTATTATCACTGTAAAACTATGTGTAATTATTACACTTTTTGGAGCATTAGAATTATGAGTAACTCATCAGAAAATGCAGTAATGTCAACTTTAAAACAATTGATTGTTAATTTAGCATGGGGTATGCACGCTAAATTAATTTTTTTATTTGTAATTATTAAAGTTGTTCCTCTTGTATTAATTGCTATGCTAGCTTGGAGTGAATCCTCTAAGATGGCAGAAGAATTACAAGGAAGAATTGCAAATTTAGCCATTGAATTAGATGAAGCACTTTTAACTACAGGTAAAGTTGCTATTGATGACTCAATGGAAGCGTTAGAAAAGCGTGTTCAAAACGAGTTTGAAAGAACAACAACTGACCTTGCAGATAGAGTAGCAGATTTGCTTTATTCTGTTGATGGTGATGTGCGTTTTTTAGCCTCAATTGAGCCGAATAAAGAAATTTATGAAAATTTCATTCAAAATAGAGTTTCCCCAGTTTTCGTTCACAATGAATGGGTGTTAGCTCCTGATAAAAAAAGCTGGGTTCTCGCTGAAGAACATCCTGAACCAGTATATTATGAATCCTCTAATTTAGAAAATGAAGCATTCTCATACCGTCCAGCTGATCCTTTCAAATATGAAAATAAACCTTTATATGTTGAAATTGCATACATTTCTTTAGATGGGCAAGAGCTTATTAAAGTTACTTCTGATGATAGAGTTAGTCCTGAATTAAAAGATGTTTCCAAAAAGGAAAATACTTTTGTTAAAGCTGAAACATACTTTGAAGAAGTTCAAAAATTACAACCTGGTGAACTTTATGTTTCTGATGTAACTGGTGCCTATGTTGGAACACCAATTTTAGGTGCTTACACACCTGCAGCAGCAGAGAAAAAAGGCATTGAATTTAAACCAGAAGAAGCAGCATGGGCAGGAACTGAAAACCCTGTTGGTAAACGCTTTGAAGGTATTATTCGTTGGGCAACACCAGTTGAAAAAAATGGTGAAGTTGTTGGTTATATCAGCGTTGCTTTCAACCACGATCATATTATTGATATGATGGGCAGAATTATGCCTACTGATGAAAGATATGCTGAATTAGGCGATCCTATCCTTGGTAACTATGCTTTTATTTGGGATCATTTAGGTAAAAATATTGTGCACCCTCGTCACCACAGCATTGTTGGTTTTGACCCTGAAACAGGTGACCAAGCAATTCCTTGGATTGAACAAAGCATTTATGATGACTGGCAAGCGAGCGGACAATCATATGCTGATTTTATCACAACTGTTGAACCTTTCCATGAACAATCACGATCAAAAAAACCTGCTAAAGAATTAACAGCTCAAGGCTTGCTTGGTCTTGATTGCCGTTATTTAAATAATGCTCCACAATGTGTGGGTTGGTTTGATTTAACTGAACATGGTGGATCAGGTTCTATACATATTTTATGGACAGGCCTTACAAAAATTACAACAGCAGCAGCTATTCCTTATTACACTGGTAAATATGAAAATTCACGTGTTGGATTTGGCTTTGTTGCTATTTCAGCTGGTATTGATGAATTCCAAGCTCCTGCTTTAGCAACAAAAGAAAGATTAGATAACCTTTTATATGAAGCTGATTTAGAATTAGAAGAACTTTCAACTGAATCAGAAGAATTTATTCTTGAATCTTTAGTAAGCATTGCAACAACACTTACAGTTTCAACCGTTGCTATGACAGTTATTGTTGTTGTTATTGCAATTATGCTTGCTTCCGCTCTCACAAATATGGTAACTCACCTTGTTGAAGGTTTCCAACGCTTCCGTTCTGGTGAACGTCAATTCCGTTTCTATAGTGATAGAGTGGATGAACTTGGTGCATTAGCTGATTCATTCGATGAACTTGCTGATACTCTTGTTGAAAGTGTAAAAGAACCTCAAGTTATTCTTGATTCTGAGAAAAATATCGTTTACTTGAACGAAGCTGCAGAAGCTTGGTATGATAAAAACTTAGATGATGTTATTGGCTTACCATTCTTTAGTATAAATTACTATGCTGAAGGCAGTGTATATTGCCCTATGACAGCCGCTAATAAAGATCTCACTGCTGAAATTATGTATAATGAAGCAAAAGACTCTTTCTTCCAAGATAAAGCAGTTCTTATGTCTGTTGCAGAAGATGATGAAGAAGAATTTGGCTACATTATCACTACTTTTGATATGACTGAACTTGTTCGTAATGAACAACGTATTGAAGAGCAACGTCAATTACTTGATACAATCTTTAATGAAAGCCCTGATATGATGTGGCTCAAAGATTGTGCAACATCAAAATTCTTGATGGTAAACCCACGTTTCTCTGCAATTTCAGGTAAACACACAGCTGAATATATTGGTAAAACATCTGTTGAAATGCATGGCTATGCAACAGGTAGGGAGTCAGAAGAATCTGATAATGAAGTAGCAGTAAAAGGCCGCACATTATTGCGTGAACAAATTGTAAACTTCGTTGACGGACACACTGAAACTTTAGAGGTTTTACGTACTCCAATGTATAACAATAATGGCGATATCGTAAGTATTCTCGGTATTGGCCGTGATGTTACACAACGTGTTGAAGCACAAAAACGCCTCTTAGAAATTCAATACGATCTTGAATTTGCTCTTGAAGAAGCAAATGCTGCAAACGCTGCAAAGAGCGACTTCTTAGCACGTATGAGCCACGAAATTAGAACTCCTATGAATGCTATCTTAGGCTTGACTGATATCGTTCGTCGTTCACTCGAAAAACCAGAAGCTGATATTGATAAAATTCTTGTGCAGCTAAAACACATTGAAAAATCATCTAAACACTTACTTGGTTTACTCAATGACATCTTAGATTTATCAAAAATTGAAGCTGGTAAAATTGAGCTTGAAAAAGCAGTTGTAAATATTCCAGGTTTAGTACAAGCTGTTGAAGCAATTATTCGCCCACGTTGCGAAGAAAGTGGCGTAAACTTTGAAATTAATGTTGATGAAAGAGCAGATGCTAATATTATAAGTGATTCACTTAGAATTAGACAGGTGCTTATCAATTTATTAGGTAATGCCGTGAAGTTTACACCTGAGCAAGGTTCTGTGCATCTAAACGTAAACATTCTTGATAAAGAAGCTACACGCATGCTTGTGCAGTTTGAAGTAATTGATAGTGGTATTGGTATTGCTGAAGAAGCAATTTCAAAACTCTTTACACCATTTGAACAAGCTGAAAGTGATATTTCACGTAAATATGGTGGCACAGGATTAGGCTTATCAATCAGTAACAGTATTATCAACCTTTTAGGTGGCGCTATTGACGTTCAAAGTGTGCTTGGTGAAGGCTCTAACTTCTCATTCACAGTTTGGTATGATTTAGCTGACCCTGAAGAAATTACAGAAGAAAATAATGTTTCAAGTGAATCAACATCTGTATCAGGTTTTGATATCTCTAAAAAACGTATTCTTCTTGCGGATGACGTTGACCTAAACAGACTCATTATTGTTGAAATGCTCAAACATACTGGTGTGCAAATTGAAGAAGTTGCTGATGGTTCAGAAGCAATTGAAAAGTTTGCAGCATCTGAAGAAAATTATTACGATCTTATTCTTATGGATGCCTTGATGCCAAAAGTTTCTGGTTATGAAGCAGCAACTGCTATACGTAATCTTGAAAGAAGTGATGCAGTGTCAATTCCAATTATTGCTGTAACTGCAAACGCATTCAAAGAAGACGTTGAAAGAGCGCTCAGCAGTGGTATGAATGCACACTTAGCAAAACCAGTTGATTATGATAAACTTCTTGAAATTGTAAAAGAATACATCAATAAGAAAGTTTAGTAAAAATAACTAAATAAACGAAAAGGCGGTGGTTTTATCCATCGCCTTTTTTTTTGTAACTCTTATATAGAGTGTCTATTATATAAAATAATAGCTTTCTAATTCTACACACAAATTTTCCTAGCATACGAAATTAACCAAATAACTTTAATTCTGATCTCTAAACTTTCTTTATAAAATGCCGATAATAACAATATCCACCCCTCATAAGGAGGTTTTTATGAATATTGGTGCGATGTCGGCAAATACAGTAAACTCTGCTCAACCTGGTTCTTTACAACAAGGTTTTGCAGTTTCAAGCTTCAAAAATAGCCTAGATTTTAATAAAGATATGGTGAATCAATTGATTTCTGGTGGTGCAGAAGTGGCATCACAGATTCAAAATGAAGCTATGAATGCGCAAGGTAAAGGCCTGAATGTAAATATTACTGTATAGAATTAACTCTTTGAAGTTAATAGTAAAATCTCTCAAATAGCTGATTGTTCAGAAATATTTGAGAGATTTTTTTATAAATAATATTTTATCTTTTTCGTGCTTTTGTTTACATTTGTTTCTAGAAATGAATTTATATGTAAAAGCTTAGTAATTTATATCATACTCTTTATTTGACCGTAATAATTCTAAGAATACGCGTTCAGAAAGTGGTTTTTCAAAGTAATAGCCTTGCGCTAAATGGCAGCCAATCTCTTTGAGCCAACGGGCTTGTGAAGCATGTTCAACACCTTCTGTAACAACTTTCATATTCAAATCAAGTGCCATTCTTACAATATTTTCAACAATAATTGGGCCTTTTCGTGCTTGACTGTTATAATCAAGGAATGATTTATCAAGCTTGATAACATCAATGTCTAATGTGCTTAGTCTGTTTAGTGAAGAAACACCAGCACCAAAGTCATCCATAGAAATTGTAAGACCAATTTTTTTCAATTCACCAACGTGATGTGCCATATGTTCATCATTATCTAAAATAGCGCTTTCAGTTACTTCAACTTCAATTTTATCAGTTGAAATATCATATTTTCTTAATAAACCTTGTAAGCGAAAAGGTGTATTTTCATCAAAAAGAGTTTTACCAGAAAGGTTAACTGAAATAACAGGAACATTCATTTTGTTTTCATTTTCTTTGATAAAGCGTAAAACTTCTTCAAATACATAAAAATCAAGGTTCATAATGAAGCCGTTTGCTTCGAAAACAGGAATAAATTCGTCTGGGAAGAAAACAGAAGCATTTTTTGGAAACCATCTTATAAGAGCTTCAGCTCCTTCTACTTTTAAATTATTATAACCGATTTTGGGCTGGAAAAAGACGTTAAATTCTTTATCTTTCAATGCTTGTTCCATTCTAAAAACAATATCAGTTTGTTTTTCAAAAGTTTTCTGCATTTCTTTATCAAATGAATAACAGGTGAGCGAGTGGCTTTTCTTACCACGCAAACGTGCAATATTTGCTTTATCAATGATAGCATTAACATCGCCACTAGAATCAGGAATAATAAAAGTTCCTATAGACATACTTAAGCTATAATTTTTGCCTACAATACTTTGAATTGAGGGAATAATTGATTTATAACAGATAGTTTCAATATCTTCTTCTGCATCAACTTTATGTAAAATTACAAATAAATCACCCACAATTCTGCTTATAATAGCAGATGAAGTGCTATAATTTCTTCTTAGTGCATCAGAAATAGCGAGTATAGTTTTTGTTCCGTGCTCAAAACCGTAAATGTTATTAATTATACGAAAATAATCAATATCAATTGTAATAATTTCATATTCATTTGGTTGAGCTTTTATTAAAGTTTCCCTCATAAGTTCACGGAAACGGTGCAATGATATCAAACCAGTCATCGCGTCAGTATTAATAATGTTTTGAATTTGTAAACGTTTCTTTTTATGTTCGTGTAAGAAATAGTAAATGATTCCAAGTATTAAAACCAATACAATAATAACAATTTGTAATGCGTTGTCTTTCAATATTGATATTATAGAATTTGTTGGTATAAATTCTACTGTTTGTTTTGCTACTATATCACTAACAACAGTATCCTCTAAATTACTAATAATAGTATTGAAAATGCCAATATATTCATTAGGTAGTTTTTTTGAAAGAAAGAAACGCAAAGGAAGAGTTAGCTCAGTTCCTATTACACGTGTTTCATCTATGCCAAAAAAAGCATATACGTATGAAGCACCACTATCGGTAAATAAACCGGCTTCAAATTTTTCTGAAATATACCCACTGAAAGCCTCTTGAATAGTTTCATAAGAAAATAGAGTAAGGTTTGGAAATTCTCTTGTTATTTTACTATAATCAAGTGTTGTATATTGATAAGAACCAACTTTTATATGTGCATTTTTATCAAAAATTTCACCATCAGGCACGTTTGCCATGATAACCATTGGAAGGCGAGTAAAAGGTTCAGTTTGGTTATAATATTTATATAATTCTTGATAATTATCTTTAATAGATAAAATAATATCGAAATTATTTCTATCAACTGATTCATCTTTAGGATCATAGCCGATATAATCAACTTTAAATTGATATTTTTCAGCTAATACATCTAAAACGTCAATGCTAATACCAGTTGGTTCTCCTGAATCAGAATTATATTGAATTGGTTGGTGATCAATGGTATATCCGACTGTAAAAGTTTTATCTTTTAATTTTGCTGCTTCTTCACGGGTTAAATATTTGTTAGAAACCCATACATTGCTATAATAGTTTAGATAAGTGGTTTCAAGAAAGTTGTTCTCTTCTTTTTTTATTTTTTGAAGCGCGTCATTAATTTGTGAATTTAGCTTTTCATTTTGAGGGTTAGATATAAAATACATATCTTTACTTGAAATATTCAATGAGTTTTTATACCTGTGGAATTTCTCATTAATATTTGTGCTCAGATAGTAATCTGCTCTAATTTGGCTATAGCCTTCAAATGTTGAATAAACAAAATTTACATTGATGTTATTCTCTTGAAGATATTTTTTGAATTCAGGTAAAAAGGGATTGTTTTTTATAGTTGCAACTGAACTATTATTTATTGTAGCTGGATCATTATAGAAAATTTCTTTTTCTGGCGATGAAACTAAAATACTGTGCATTGGCCCAATTGAGGTTGGTATATAGTAAAATTCTTTTGACTTTTCTCGCGTATATACTACAGGTCCATAAATATCAATTTCATCATTAAGTATAGCTGTATGGGCGCTATCATAAGAGTAGGGAATAAATTCAAATGTAAAATTGCTTGATTCTTGAATTTTTTTAAGGATATCATAACCGAAACCGATTCTATCAACAGCATGTTCGTCAGTTATAATTCCTCTTTCAGGCGTATAGCCCACACGCACAACAATATTATTTGCTTGTGCAATTGCATAACTAGCACTCAAAAAAGTGAAAGCTATGCTTAATAAAAACCATTTTAAAATAAGAAACTTTTTCATAAACCTAAATATACGTTTAAGAGAGTTGTAAGAGAGAAGAAAAATAAAGAACTGAGAAATGCCAAAGTAAGTTTATTGCAAGAATAGCGAATCTCTTAAAGATTGTCAATTGATTTAATTATTTTTAATCTTATGAAAAAGACTATGAAATTAGTTAGTTAGCGAGTTTTATATAAAATAAAAGATTTTTCATAAAAAAGATAATAAATTTATTATTTTAGAATATAATAAAGCTGTTTCATCTTATAATTTTATATTATACAATAAAAATAAGAAAGTTCATGTGCTTCTCTTTACATTTTAGGAAAACAAATTATTTAATTCAGATATACATGTAATTTATAGTTAGAGGTAGCTATGAAAAATATATTAAAAATTCTTTCTTCTTTTTCTTTTTTATTGTTCTTCTTATTATTGAACATGTTTTCATTTTTTATTTCAGCAGCTTATGCAAATGAAAGTGTAAATCTTTTAAATAGCTCTAATACGTCTAACTTTTTATCAGAAAATCCAAGTATTAAGTATAACTGGCAACGTCAAAATATTGATAATGCTGAAGTTTTAATCCTTCATGTTCAATATACTTTTAGTGAAGGAACATATACTTATGCGCCTGATTATAAAGACTATCCAACAAAGTTTAATTCTTTGTTTCCTTATACGCTTTTCTATCCTAACACTAAAAAAAGCTATGATTCTTTAACAAAAAAATCACTCGAACTTTATAAGAATACGGTTGATTACTATCTCTATTTTGATAATGAAACAAGCGAACAACTTCTTAACACGCAAGAATTTCAAGTTAATTCTTCATTTCTCATTTGTTCAAGCACAAATTGTATGCCTGTGAAGAAAATAATCAAAGCTAGAATTCCTGAAAATTATGATGAAGTTGAACTTATTTCGACGGATATTGAAGAAAGCAGTAAATACAAATCACTATCTATTGAAGCTGTAAAAGATTTAAATTCTTCTATTTCTGCTTTCGGAACTTCAACAAATACAATGCAATTAGGCGAAAATACGAACTCACTTGTGCCTATAAATAATAATGCTAAAGCACAAGAATTTAAGTTTACACCTAGAAATTTTTCTTCTTCATTGAATGTGGAAAGTTTTGGCATAGCGCTTGTTTTTGGTTTTATTGCTGGTTTGATTCTTAATCTAATGCCTTGTGTTTTACCTGTAATTGCGATTAAAATTGCATCTCTTATGCAAATGTCAAATCAAAGTGAAGGCGAACAAGATAAACTTATTAGAATACATGGTCTTTTCTTTGCACTTGGTGTTCTTACCTTATTTGGAATTTTAGCCATTTTATTTGGAGCTTTTGGCTTCATTTGGGGCGCTTTATTTCAAAGTGTTTACTTTATAATTGTTTTATCTGGCTTTTTATTTTTACTTGGGCTTTCATTTTTAGGAATGTTTACTTTCCCACTTATTAATATCCGTGCCCCTAAAGAAGGACATGCCTATTTTGATTCATATTTTCAAGGTCTTGTAATAACTCTTATTGCAACACCGTGTTCAGGACCATTACTTGGTGGTGTATTAGGTTTTAGCCTTACATTACCTTTATATTTACTTGTTGTGGTATTCCTCGCTACAGGGCTTGGCATGGCTTTTCCTTATCTCTTGTTAGTTTTTTACCCACGCTTAGTTCGTTTTATTCCAAGAAGCGGAAATTGGTCACTCGTGATGGAGCAGGCCTTAGCTTTTATGCTTTTTGCAACCTCGCTGTATCTTATTTCTCTTCTTTCAGAAGATGCGATGTTTGAAGCTCTAGTCTATAATTTCTTTGTTGCTTTCTTTGTGTGGCTTTACACATTCCTAAAAAGACGCAAACATGCTTTATTGTGGGCTATTGCTCTTTATGTTATTCACACGGGCATATCTGCCTATGTGCTTACTCGTGAAGAACCAGCGCCTTTAGAATGGCAAACCTTTAGTGCAGAAAGTTTTCAAGAAGATTTATCGAAAAAACCAATGCTTGTAACATTTACAGCTGAGTGGTGTCCTACTTGTAAAATACTTGAAAATTCAGTATTAACTAAAGAAAATATTCAACCTTTAGTTGAAGAATATGGATTAGAATTGATCAAAGTAGATATGACATACGCAAACGCTGAACAAGAAGCTTTATTGCGTTCATTACACAGTGCAAGTATCCCGCTTCTTGCATTGTTCCCAGAAGGAATTTTTGCTTATTCACCTATTGTTCTGCGTGATATTTATACTTTAGAAAATATTGAAGAAGCTTTAGAAGATAATTTATAATATAAAAAATGTCATCTTTATAAAATAGAGATATTTATCATCAATTTTAAGTGGAATATAAGTGAAAAGACTTGCATTTTACGCAAATAATATCTATTGTAATCTTTATGAAATTGCCGAATGATAAACTTAACTTTGAGAATATGAGACGATAAATATGGCACAATTCAAATTGATGGATAATGCAAAAGCACCTGGCTGAGCAGCGAAAACACCTCCGGAGTTGCTGGAGCAATTATTACATAATCTTACACAAGTTCCTGATAATTCAAAAAGAATTATTCATGGCTTTGAACATAACGAAGATGCTGTTACCATGCATGCACCACCGCATAATGCTGCACTTGTGCAAACACTTGATATTCTTACACCAATTGGAAATAATCCGCGCTTATTTGGGCAAGTTGCTGCTGCAAACGCGCTTTCTGATGTGTATGCAGTGGGCGGTGAAGCTTGGTCTTGCATGAATGTATTGTCTTTTCCTTCTTCTTGCGTTGAACTTTCTGTTTTAAAAGAGATTTTAGAAGGTGGCATTGAGAAAATTATTGAAGCAGATGCTGTTTTAGCAGGCGGGCACACATTAGAAGAAGACGAAATTAAATATGGCCTCAGCGTTACAGGCTATATCGACCCCAAAAATATAGCAAGTAATGACGGCTTAAAGCCAGATGACGTGCTTATTCTCACCAAACCTTTAGGAACTGGCGTTTTAGCGACTGCAATTAAAGGGCAGTGGGAAGGCGAAAAAAGAGTAGAAGAAACTGAAGAAATTCTCTATTCATGGGCAACACAGCTCAATAGGAATGCTGCACAAGTTATTAGAGATATGCACTTAAAAGCCGCTACTGATATCACAGGTTTTGGCCTTGGTGGGCATGTTTTAGAAATGGCAAAAGCATCGCATTGTGCTATTGAAATTGCGCTAGAAAATCTTCCTTTCATGGATAATGTGCTTGAATTTGCCGAATCTGGGCTTATCCCTCAAGGTTCATTCAGAAATAGAAAGCATTGCCAATGCAGAACTTTATCAGCATTTAATAAAGCTGATGATAATCAAGTTCTTAAAGCTACTTTAGTTTTTGATCCGCAAACTTCTGGCGGACTTTTACTTGCTGTCCCTTATCAAAAAGTAAGTGAAGCAAAAGAGCGCCTTGCAAAACTCAATGTTCCTTCTTGGGAAATTGGAAAAGTTTTACCATTTTCATCAAATGAAGAACAATTAATTCTTTGCTAATATATTCTACTAATTACGAGAAATACTATGTCTAAAAATGAAAACCCATTCGATAATCCTTTTAAATCACTCGATAAAAAACAATATCGTGAACTAAAGGAAAATAAAAAAGAAATTAAAAAACCAATCAAAGAAGAAAGACTTCCTACACAAGATTTTGATAATGATGAAGATTTATTTCTTCATACAATGAATAATGTAAGAAATATCAAAAATCCTGATAAATATACTGGAAAAGATACTGATTCTAGCAAAACATTGAAAGAATCTTTAGCTAAAAAAGAAAATAAAGAAAAAAACACTATGCAAAATGCTTTTGCTGACTTGCTACCTAAAGATACAGCAAAAAAAAGCAATAAAAAGCAGCTTAAAACTGAAAGCTTAACTCAACTTGGCGAAAATTTTGCAAGCGGTAAAAAAACTGAAAAGCAAGAATATACTGGTATAGATGAATATGATTTTTACAATGCTTTACAAGATGTAAAACCTCTTGATGGCAAAGAGCGTATCGCACCACCAGAACCAGAAAAAATCATTGTTCAGCAAGATCAATCTCCGCTTATTTATGATTTTGAAGAAGGCAAGCTTGAATTTGCGTTGACAGAAAATAATGATCATGTTCAATGTAATATTCTTGGGCTTGATATTCTTACTCTTGGTAAGCTTCAACAACGTCATTACAATCCTGAAGCGCATATTGATTTGCATAAAATGAATGCTTATGAAGCTTTTCATGCATTAATTGGCTTTTTCAAAAATGCTTTTTATCGAGACATGCGCTGCCTACTTATCGTTACTGGTAAAGGCTTAAATTCTTTCGATAATCGCCCTCTTTTACGCTCAAAAGTTTGTGATTGGCTTATTCAATCACCTTTCAAACATCTCACACTTGCATTTTGCACCGCTAAACAAGAAGATGGCGGCTCTGGGGCACTGTATGTGCTTATCAGAAAACGTAGAAAAAATTCACCCGCAATCCCATGGGAAAGACTTCCAAACGACTATGACCTATGGGCAGATTTAGATAAATAACAAACTTTTAAAAAGTTCTAACTTAGAAGGATAAACTATGGATATGAAAAACAATGCTAAAAGAATTTCATCTTTTATAGCAATTCAAATTTGTTTCGCAATAGGTATTATACTTATTGTTGTATTTTCACAAAAAATTTACTCAGCAATTGATAAAACCACTTTTGAAGAACCATATGCACTTGATCTTGAAAAACCAGTGGCAGAGCTTGTTCTTGGTTCAATTACAAATCAATTGCAATACGAACTTGATTCAACTTTTGGATGGTCAGCAAACGATTTTTTGTTTAATTCCACATTATTAGACAATAGAGCATACAGACAGTTTGGTGTGTATGTTGCAACTAAAGTTTTGTTTGATAATTTCTCTGTTGAAATGTCAAAACTTGGTTCTGCTGATAAAGAAAACGATCATCTTTACTCAGCAAGAATGAACTATCTTGCACTTTCACCATCAAAATGGGGCTTTTTATTTATTCCATCAGCGGAATCATATTACGATAAAAGCTTAGAACTTACACAAGCTTATCTTAAAGATTTATCAGAAGGAAATGCAGTTTTTAATGCTCGCCCAGATGATATATATACAGCATTTGAACTTATTGTGAGCGATAAATTAATGGGCTATGCAATTGGTTTACTTCAAAATTCTAAAAACCTTCCTTATTATGCTGTTGATAATAATGTGTATGAAGTGCAAGGGATGATGCTTGTTGTGAGAGATTACTTCAACACGCTTTATACTTTATATCCTGACGTAACTGATAAAGGTAATGCTGAAAACTTCAAAATTGCAATGGATTATCTTAATGAAATCTGCACTTTTGATCCGCTTGTTGTAACTAAAACTTTCAACTCATCAGAGTATATGATTTCATTACTTATTTTTGCACAAAATAGAATTGATGATATTAAGAAGAGTATTCGCATCTAAATAAAAAAAAGTGATTTGCTTGATTTTTTACTGCATTACACTGCAATTTTCCTTCAGTCATGGAGCATTTAACTCCACTCCTTCAGAAAAATTTTGTGTGCCTTATAAAATTCTCAATCTAATCACTTTTTTTTGAATCCCTTGTAAAATTCTAAAAAAAAACTTTTTTATAATAATCTCAATTTGATAATTTTTTTATTTGAATGCTATATAAATTAGAACAGAGGTATTTATATATCAACACAAAAAGATTTATTTTTTCATGTTCAAGTAAATTGAGTTTATTTGTAAAACTTATAATTTGCTGAAAAGTTCTCGGTACGAGGAGTTTTCAGCAAATTTAATAAGGTTTCCAAAGGAAATTATTTCCTTTGGCCGCCGGAGGCAAAAAAAGCCATAGGCTACAAAAAAAGACGATGATTTCTCACCGTCTTTTTCTTTTTTGAAATGTATATTTCTTAGAGACCTAAACAAGCTATTGCTTCGTCAACGTTTGTTGCACGGAAAACGAGGGTTGCTTTATCAGTGTTTTGCTGAACAAAAGCATACATATATTCAATATTTATGCCGTGCTCAGAAAGCTCTAAAATTTTATTGTGAAGTGCACCTGGTTGATCGTCTAAATCAACAGCAAGCACTTTTGAAATGCGCACTGTGATGTTGTTTGCTTTGAGAACTTCTGATGCTTTTTCAGTATTATCAACGATAAGACGTAAAATACCAAAATCAGAGGTGTCAGCAAGTGAAAGGGCGCGAATGCTTACTTTTTCTTGTGCAAGTAAAGCTGTTACTTCTGAAAGTCTTCCTGGTTTATTCTCAAGAAATACAGAAATTTGATCAATAACCATAGTAAATCCTTTATTATTTAAGAGTGATTAGAAAACAATCAATACATATATAATTGAGCTTAAAAGGATTAAGCTTGATTTGAAGTATCGTCTTTATTTTGTTCTTTTTTAGGGGTGATATCAACTTCGTCAGCTTCTGTTGAAGCTTGTCTAAAGTTTCTGATAGCCTTACCAAGGCCGCCACCGATTTCAGGTAATTTTTTTGCACCAAATATAACGAGAACGAGTAATAAGATAATTAAAAGTTCTTGTGTTCCTATTCCAAACATAGAGCCTCCAAAGATTTTCTATCAAATTTATTGTGTAACTATTATATGTTATTTCGATTAATATAGCAAGTATTTATCTGACTTTAAATTTTAATAAGAAAAAAAGCCAATCCTAATGAATGTTTTTATGCATTACTAGGATAGGCTTCGTATATTTTTTATTCTGATTCTAGTTTAGTAGATTGCTTATTTCTAGCCACAACGTGAATGTGAGCATGATGGGCAGATGTGGCAACCTTCTTGGAATACCATTGCTTCGCCACAATCAGGGCATGCAACTTTACCGTCAAGTGTTGGAGCTGATGAAGATTTAGCTGGCCCCTTGAGGTATCTTGTTTCTAAAACGTGCGCGATAGCATCAGGAACAGAAAGCACCATACCTTTTTTCTGGAATACTGGGTTTTCGCCACCAATGCCTTTTACTTGATCAACAATTGAACGAATATCAATACCTGAACGAAGCGCTAATGATACAAGACGGCCAATTGCTTCAGCTTTTGCTGTTACTGATTTACCTGACTTACCAATTGTTGCAAACACTTCAAATGGTGCGCCTTGTTCATCTTCATTAATTGTAAGATAAAGTACGCCTAAACCTGTTTGAATTTTTTGTGTGAAGCCGTTTAAGCAATCAGGACGTTGACGAACAACGATGTGTGATTTTGTTGGCTCAATATTTATAGCGTGTTCTTTTGCTGTTTTACCAGTGTAAAGAACTTGAATTGATTTACAACCGTCACGGTAAACTGTAACACCTTTACAACCAAGTGAGTAAGCAAGACGGTAGATTTTATCAATATCTTCAACTGTTGCTGAATTTTCAAGGTTAACAGTTTTTGAAACTGCGTTGTCAGTATATTTTTGGAAAGCAGCTTGCATACGTAAGTGAGCTTCTGCTGAAATATCCATTGCTGTAACATATACTTCACGCATTTTCGCTGGAAGTTCATGAATATCTTTAATTGTGCCGTATTCAGCTATTATTTCCATAAGTTCAGGAGTATGAAGATTATTATTTCTAAGTTCACGCTCAAAATATGGGTTAACTTCAAGTAATCTTTCGCCTTCCATAACATTTTTAGCAAAGCAAAGCGCAAATAATGGTTCAACACCTGAAGAACATGAAGCAAGAATTGATAATGTTCCAGTTGGTGCAATTGTTGTGATGGTAGCATTTCTCATTTCTGGGCCACCAGCAAAAATTGATTCGGCAAATGCAGGGAATGCACCACGTTCTTGTGCTAGTTGTTGTGAAGCTTTTTTACCTTCTTCTTGAATAAAGCCCATAAGTTTTTCAGCAAGAAGCACAGCTTCATCAGTGTCATAACCAAGGCCAAGTAAGAATAATAAATCAGCAAAACCCATAACACCTAAACCGATTTTACGGTTTTTGTGAACTGTTTCTTTGATTTTTTCAAGTGGATATACTGAACCGTCAATAACGTTATCTAAGAAACGTACTGATAAGTAAACGGTTTCACGAAGTGAATCCCAATCGATGCATTTTTCTGGTTTTGAATCGCATTTTTTTGCAATATAATATTTTGAAAGATTGATTGAACCAAGGTTACAAGCTTCATAAGGAAGTAATGGTTGTTCGCCACAAGGGTTTGTTGATTCCATTTCACCTTGACTTGGTGTTGGGTTATCTTTATTGATACGATCAAGAAAAACAATACCAGGATCACCACTTAGCCATGCTTTGTGCACTAAAATATCAAAAATTTCTTTTGCATTTAATTGACCACAAGCTTTTTTTGTGTGTGGATCAATAAGATCATAATTTTCGTTTGCTTCAACTTTTTCCATAAAGCTTTCAGTAATGCCTACAGAAAGGTTGAAGTTGTTGAATTCGCCATCAACTTCTTTAGCGCGGATAAATTCCATAATATCTGGGTGATCAATACGTAAAATACCCATGTTAGCGCCACGGCGTGTGCCACCTTGCTTGATTTGCTCAGTTGCTGTGTTGAAAATTTTCAAGAAAGAAAGAGGGCCTGAAGCAACGCCACCAGTTGAACCTACACGTGAATCTTTTTGACGTATACGTGAGAATGAGAAGCCTGTGCCGCCGCCTGATTTATGAATCATTGCAGCATATTTAACAGCATCAAAAATTTCTTCAATTGAATCACCAACAGGAAGAACAAAACATGCCGCTAATTGGCCAAGGCGTGTGCCAGCATTCATAAGAGTAGGTGAGTTTGGTAAAAATTTACCTTGAGCCATTAAATTGTAGAAATCAACAGCAAGAGGT
Source organism: uncultured Desulfovibrionaceae bacterium (assembly GCA_964370245.1). Classification (GTDB taxonomy): domain Bacteria; phylum Desulfobacterota; class Desulfovibrionia; order Desulfovibrionales; family Desulfovibrionaceae; genus CAYJAZ01. Next base: position 9,597 of record CAYJIN010000001.1, on the reverse strand, counting down.
TCAACTTTGCAAGAAGATTTTTCATATTTTTCTTCTTCTTTTGCAATATTAGAAGCAACACGCCATAAAAAAGAGCGTGAATCTTCTAAAAATTCGTTATTTTCATTTTTAATATAATATCTTTTTTGTAAAACAAGTTCAGCGTTCGCTGGTAAATTCGGGCTTTCTAAATCAGATGGCATAGCTAGCATAGAATTGTTCCTTTATTAGTATATTTTAATTCGCGCAATAGAGTTTTAGAATAAGCACGAAAAGACAGTATACACAAAAAAAATAAATAATCTATATCCATTTTATCCCTTGTTTACGTAAAACTATTCAAAATGTTTGACTTTTTTATTAAAAAAAATATAGAATTTATTTTTTCCATATATTTCAAATTAGTAAAAAAATATTTTTAATTCTAGCAAAATATGCTTTTTATTATTCCTTTTTTGTGGTATGTAGCTTTTTTATTTTGGGGGATGAATATGTCGTATGCAGGGGTTGAGAGTAAAGAGGAAAATGTTCTAGATAGTGAAGAACATGTAGAAGTTTTAAATGAAGATAATCAAAACAGCCAACAAATTTCACCTACAATTCTTTATATTAAGATGATTGTTTGTGCTCTTTTTTGGGGCGGAACTTTTGTTGTGGGGAAAATTGTCACTCCTTATGCCTCACCACCATTACTCGGATTCTTACGTTTTTTAATTGCATCTTTGGCGCTTTTTATCTATTTATCTATGAAAGGTAATATAAGAATGCTTAGCTTGAAAGAGTTTTTAGGTATATCAATTCTTTCGATGACAGGTATTCTTGCCTACAATCTTTTCTTTTTTTGGGGCTTACAAACAATTCCTGCCGCAAAAGCATCGCTTATTGTTGCAAATAATCCATTGATGATTGCCCTTGGTGCAGCTATCTTTTTGAAAGAAAAACTTACACCACTAAAAACACTTGGTATTATAATTAGTATTTTTGGCGCATCAACTATTATAAGCAATGGAAATGTTTTAGAAATATTCACTTCTTTTTCAAGTGGTGATTTAGCTATATTTGGCTGTGTTCTCTCATGGGCAACCTACTCATTGGTAGGTAAGGTTTTACTAAAAACTTTATCGCCCCTTGAAGCTGTTGCATGGGCATGTGCAATTGGAACTATAATGTTTATTCCTTTTGGTGTAGATAAAAATATTATTGATACTATATTTGATTTACCTATGCTTGTATGGCTATCAGTTTTTTATTTAGGAATTTTTGGCTCGGCATTAGGTTTTGTATTTTTTTATGAAGCAGTAAAAGGTTTAGGAGCAACAAAATCAGGCGTATTCATCAATTTTGTCCCAGTTTTTGGTGTTTTATTATCTGCTTTGTTTTTAGGGGAAAGAATTTCCTCTGCAATGCTTTTAGGCGGAATGTTCACGGTTTGTGGCGTGTATCTTACAAATAAAAAATAAATTGCCTTCACTTTATCATTAATAAAAGAAAAGCCCTTTTAGCATAGAACTGCAGTAAAGGGCTTTTTTAGTTTACTATCAATATACAAGTGTTTTAAAATTTTTAGATAGTAGAAAGTAATGAACAATGCCTGTTTGAGTTACACTAAATAGAAATGCGAAAGATCATTCTTTATTGAAGATTGAAAGATTATGTGTGAATCTTTTCCTATATTATTGATAATATCATGCGAAAATTTTATTTTTTGAAGACCTTGCTTGAGAAGTGCATCAGCGGCAAGTCTTTGCATGATTTTTAAGCATTGCGGTGTTTTTTCAAGAAGTTTTAAGATTTTTTCTTGCTGAGGGTGCTCATTCACTTCTAATGTGCCCGCTTCAGTGAGTGAAATAACAATTTTTTCATTTCTATCAATGACATGTTTATTGAAAAGATAAAAAACTATATTTAAAAAAGCTTCTTCTAATTCTTCA
>CAYJIN010000001.1:0-7587 GCA_964370245.1 uncultured Desulfovibrionaceae bacterium | reverse complement strand
ATGTTTATTGAAAAGATAAAAAACTATATTTAAAAAAGCTTCTTCTAATTCTTCAGCTCTACTTTCAATTGATTTTTCAGCGTCACTAGCGTGTTCAGCCAAGGCAGATATTATGCTTTCATAATGAGTTGCTTTTTCTTTTTTGTGTAGAGGATTTTTGGCTTCAGTGAGTGATGAAGACAAATTTGTGTGTGCGTTAACCATAATACCTCCGAGATATTCGTGCTTTTCTTGGGTAGTTCATACTTTCAATTATAAACAGGAGTTTTTTTCCAGTTTTCTTTTTTCAGTTTTTCTAAAGCAAATAGCGTGCCAACTTTTATGAGAAAAATTTTCCTTTTATGCTTTCTTTTGAAGTAAATAATTAAAACATCTATATAAACAGTTAGTTAGAAGTTTTATCTTCTTTTCTTTCTTTTAGAAAAAATTAATTTAAAAGAAAATAATTGTCGACACTTGTAAGAAAAAAATGTATATAAAAATATCTCAAAATAAAGACAATCTTTATAGCTTTCTTGATGATATTTAAAGAATATATATAATCAGAGGACTTATGCCAATAATCTTTCTATTGCTCGCAATTTTAGCATGTTATATGTTGCTTTACCCTTATCCTGCAACATTATTTTTAGTTTTCTGTATATCCATCCTTACTTACCCACTTTTTGATAAAATGCGTAATAAGTATGGCGATACAAAAGCATTAATTTTCTATGTATTCAGTATGTTGTTAGCTATTATACTTCCTATAACAGGCATTGCGCTTATGGTTGTTCCACAAGCAATAAATGGAATAAAGCTTTTCCAGCAATGGCGTAATACTGGTTGGGAAATTTCACCTGTCGTAATGAAATATATAGATATGGTTGAAGCGTGGATGACATCAATTCCTGAAATGTCTCGCGTGTTTGACGAAGTTTCTCATTTTATTGCAGAACTCTCAAACAATTTTGCGCAATTCCTTAATACTATTGTTTCTTATTCAATTTCAGGTGCAGCTGGTTTAGCGGGTGGCTTGTTTAACTTTTTGTGGCATGTTTTTCTCTTTGTTATTCTTACTTCATTATGTGTTCTGTATGCAAAACCAGTAAAGAAATTGGCTTCAAAAGTATTTGAAAAATATGTTGGTATGCTTGATAGGTATTTAGTAACTATTCGTGCAGCATTGCAATCAGTTGTTATGGGAATTTTACTTGTTGCATTATTTCAAGGTATTGCTTGCACAGTTGGTTTTATAATTTTCCAAGTTCCAGAACCATTATTCTGGGGCTTATTAGCTTGTTTAGTGGCACCTATTCCACTTGTGGGAACAGCTTTTGTGTGGGTTCCGCTAAGTTTTGTGCTTTGGTTTATTGAGTCGCCAACGATGTCACTTGGGTTAGTGGCATGGGGTATGCTTGTTGTTGCTGCTGTTGATAACTTCTTTAGACCATACTTCCTTTCACGTGGAATTCGTGCACCTTTCTTTGTACTATTTCTTTCTATTTTATGCGGTTTAGCAGTTTTTGGAAGTATTGGGCTTATTGCAGGGCCAGTTCTTGTCGCATTCGCTTTACAGTGCGTTGCAGAAGCTGTAATGCTTTTTGATCTAGATCTTAAAACGATAAATACGTATAGCCCGCAAAAAGAAGCAAGAAAAAAATCTCTTATAGATTTGTTTCATAAAAGAATAAAAACAAAACAATAAACAAAGTAATGACTTGAAATAAAAGGATTTATAATGAAATTTCTTGAACCAATAGGTTATGTTTCTCTAATGCCACATCGTGTTTCTTATGGTGAAACAGACACAATGGGAGTTTTATATCACGCTGAATATTTACATATCTGCGAACGTGCTAGAAACTATCTAGGCAGAGAAGTGAATTTCACTTACAAAGATATGGAAAAAGATGGTTATTACCTGCCTGTGAGTGAAGCAGAAGTGAAATATAGAATTCCTATTGCGTATGACGATCTTATTTATGTTGAAATTGGCGTGAGTGAATATAAAAGAGCGTCAATTCGTTTTACCTATAAAATTTACAATGAAGATAAAACGAAATTGCATGCTGAACTTACAACAGTGCACGCTTGTGTTACAAAAGCTGGTAAAATAGTTGCACTGCCAACAGAGGTTAAAGAGAAATTTTTGCCTGAATAATGATTTTTCTTCTATCAATTTGATATGTAACAATAATTTATAAGTTTTTACTTTTATTGGAAGTTTTGCTTTTTTGCTAGGGAAAAGTATTACTTCCTTTTTTTATTAAAAAAATTTTATTTTAAATAAATTCTTCTAAGCTTATAGTTTGTTATTCTTTTATTATTTAAAATTCTTCTAAGTATGTTTAATAAGAGGGATTCTTAAAAAAACATCTTTACAAGAAATAAAATTTGTACTATTTTAAAAGTAGGCTTTATAAAAAACTCCACTGGAGAAAATCAGATGCAAAAACTACAGTATTTTGCACCTAAAACAATTGAAGAGGTTTTTTCATGTATCTCTCAAACTCAAGGTAAAGCTCGCATTGTTGCAGGTGGAACGGATTTAGTGATTTTTTATGGTCCTTCACACGAAAGACGCTCTGATCTTATCGATATTTCAGAGGTTTCAGCATTAAGAACAATAGTTGAAGAAGATGGTTACATAGTTATTGGCTCAGCAGTTTCACACAATGAAATTGCAAATAATCCTTTTATAAAAGAAAAAGCAAAAATACTTTCAGATGCTTGTAACCCTGAAAAAATAAGCAAAACTATGATTGACTTTGCCGGTTTAGTAGAAGAATTAGATTCAGCCATTCCTTCAACTGCCTCATTTTTACTTGCATTAGCAAGCCTTAATGCAGAGTGTGAAATTTATGAAAACCCGCATTGTGCAAAATGGATGCCTCTCATTCAGCTTTATAGAGAGGAAGACACAACCTTTATAAATCTTTCTGAATTATTAGCGAGAATTCGCTTTAAGCAGAAATATTTACAATAAATTTGTTTTTATTCACAACTCCTTTCAATAATCCTTTAACCTTTTTAGTTTTATTCACATTCTTTTCTTTTACATTTCCTTTCATAAACTCCTTTCATAACCGGGGATTTTATTTATTTGTTCTCTCCTTGAATACTTTTATAAGATCCCTTCAAAACAGAAAAGCCTTTGTCAATTCAGCAGCGACAAAGGCTTTTCTTTACTTTTTTATCAGCTATATTAATTAGATAAACTAATTATTCCCAAATGGTTTTTATTCTTGCAACTTCAATATTGTTTTCTTGTTCATCTTTTTTGTAAATGCTTTGAATAACATTATTGTTTTCAATGTTTGCATATACATCCACAAGCGAAGTAGGGAAGGTTTGATTTTTGAATTGAATTTCAATTTCTTTTAATTGTTTTTCCATTTGCCAATCAAAACCCATAGCTTCACAAGCCCATAGTGGATAAATTGAATTATTGACGTGTTTAAAAACATCAATTGTATTGTATGAAGCTTCAAAAGATTTTTGAAATTTCATATTTTCAGGAAGATTTATTTTTGAAAATTCATCTTCTGTAACAAATTCATCAATAACATCAAGCTGTGGAAAGAATTGAGGAATCGACTGTAATTTATAGGTCGATAAATCCATCAAAACCCATTGTGTTGAAGCATTAACGCACACTTCATTATTCACTTTGAAAACAAATTCACGCCTTGAAGCAAGCTTTCTTACTTTGCTTGGCCATGTTGTGATGTTTAATGTTTCGCCCATATGTGGTAAAGATTTTATTTTAACATGAAAATTCGTTAAAACCCAACCAATACCGTGTTGACAACAAAAATCGTAACCAAGATCATACCTTAGCGCATGTTCTTCTGCCATATCCTGACAAAAATCAAAAATTTGTGTAACTTTAAGATTGTCTTTTAAATCAACATTATAATTTCTAATTTTGTAATCTGCGCTAAATTTATCCATAACACTTCCAAAGATAAAGTAAGAATTTGAATTGATAATTATTTTATTTGCTGAATACCGTCAAGCTTCCAGTTAGATTCTTTATTTTCACGCATAAAGTGCCATAATTCAGTAACATTTTCAGCCATTGCTTGTTCTTTATCTTCACGCAACATAGCATTGAAATATACTGAAATTCTTTCCATTTCGCCATCAGTTTCTTTTGTATTGATTTGCGCATTAACAGAAATGATTAATGTTTCAGATGGATTAGGATCTTCAATAGCTTGCTTTTTAATTTCGCTATATACAGCTGAAGTTGTGAAAAGCTGAATGTCAGCTAAATCTCTTTTATCCCATGAATCTTGCATACGAACATATAAAGTTTTAGCACCTTCTAAAAATTCTTCATTTTCTTGAAGTGTGTTCGCTTGATTTTGCTCGTAATTCGTTGCTTGATTTTCAGCAGAATAATCAGCATAATTATTTTGATTATCTTGATTATTTGCTTTTAAATTATCCCAAACACTATTACCCACTGCATTATTATTTGAAGTATTATTTTGTGATTGATAGTGTTGTTGGCTCTGTGGTCGTTGTGGCTGTTGTTGGCGTTTATTTCCAGTAAAGCTACGCATAATGCGCATACCAAAATAGAAGAGTAGACCTATGATAATAATATCCATAAATCCGCCACCAGCGAATGGAGTTCCGAAAAACATTGAACCTAAAAGAGTTCCCGCTAATAAGCCACCCATAAGACCAAAACCACCACGTGAAGCAGTTGCAGCGCCAGCGCCTGCAGTTCCTGCTGTTGCAGCATTAGAATTATTTGTTGTGTTTCGTTGATTGAATGTTGAACCGCTTGTTGCGCCAGTTGATGGAGCTTTAGGCGCTTGTGTTGAGAAGCTAGGTTTGCTGCCAAATGAACGCGAGCCACCAAAGCGTTTTGCATCTGCCAAATCAGGCATGGTAAAGAGGCAGATTGCGAGAAACGCTAAAAATATACTAAAATATTTCATTGTTTTTCCTTTGTGATAAATTTATTTTAATCTTCAAAATACTGTTCTTGCGCTTATTTGTCAAGTTTTTGAATATAATAGTTTTGTTTAGTGTTTTACGAATTTTTAGAATCAGGCTGAAGATTTTTTATCATAATTCTACTACTATACATTTGTTAAAAAGTGTTGTATATATGATATGAATGAAAATCACTTTGTAAGTGAATAGGTCTATGAGGTATATTATGCTTGATTATGAAATTATTGCTACGTCAGCTGAAATGAGTTCAATGGATAGAGAAGCAACAATTGCTCTTGATATTACAATGAAAGATCTTATGCATAATGCTGCAAAAGCGTTTTGTGATGCATTACTAGAAGATGAGCTATTTGAAAATACTGAAAAAATTCTTATTCTCTGCGGAAATGGCAATAATGGCGGTGATGGATATGCAGCAGCACGCATTTTAGCTGATAAAGGTTATGATATAGCAGTATATACTGTTGAACCAGATAAAGGGCGAAGCAAAGCAGCGCAATATTGGTTTGAAAAATGCTTTGCTAATAAAAAAATTAATCTTGCTTACGATATTGATAGAGCTTTTAAAAATACAGATATGATAATTGATGCTGTATATGGCACAGGCTTTAGAGATGAATTTAATGAGCAAGTAGCTGATGTATATAAAAAAGTAGCAACTATTGATACAAAGAAAGTTGCTATAGATGCGCCTTCAGGTATTGTAATGGACACTCCACGTGCCTGTGAACATGCATTTAAAGCTGATTTAACAATTACATTTGAATTTCTTAAATATGGCTTAGTTTCAAAAGCAACATCTGATTATGTTGGGCGTGTAAAGCTTGTTTCAATTGGTTTTCCAAAAGAAATTCGTGAAAAAATGATGCTTCATGGTAGACGTTATATTTTACTTGATCCATTAGCTTCATTCAAAAGAAATCCAGAAGCAAATAAAGGCGATTTTGGCAAACTTCTTATGGTGTGCGCCTCTAAAACCATGACAGGTGCTGGTTATTTTTCTGCAATGGGCGCTCTAAGAACAGGGGTAGGGCTTTTATATTTTTCATGCCCTGAAAACACAATGCAAGTTATGCAAACCAAACTCAATGAACCTGTTTTCCTTCCTTATGAAGAAATGAATATTGATTCATTTGTAGAATCTATTGGCGATATAAAAAAATATACTGCAATTTTACATGGGTGCGGAGTTGGTAATAATGAACACACTCTTGCTGTGAATAAATATCTTCTTCAAAACAGCAAAGCTCCTGTTGTTTTTGATGCTGATGCCATAAATGCGCTTATTGGCAATTTAGATATTCTTAAAAAGAAAAAATGCAAACTTGTTCTTACGCCACATCCTCTTGAAATGGCACGTCTTATTAATAAAGATGTTGTTTATGTGCAAGAAAACAGAATGTTAGTTGCACGTGAATTTGCAAAAGAATATGATTGTGCGGTTATTTTGAAAGGCGCAAAAACTGTTATTGCAATGCCCGAAGGTAAAGTATATGTGAACGCAACTATGAATGCAGGCATGGCAAAGGGCGGCACTGGCGACATTTTAGCAGGTATGGTATCTTCACTTTTAGCGCAAAAATTCAGCATGGCTAAAGCTCTTTGTTCTGCTGTTTTTAGGCATGGCGCAAGTGGTGACTCTGCCCGTGAAGTATTTGGAGAAAGCGCAATGCTTCCAAGCGATATGCTCAATTATCTTCGTTAGTAAATAATATTAGAACTTTAGAGGTATAATTTTTGGTAATCTTGTGCACAAAATGACAAAGTAGCCCAATCTTGTATACAAATATAGACAAGTTATGTTTCTAACAGTATGAAAATATTGATTAATATTTCAATTAAAATTCTTGACAGAACAATGAAAAAGTATATTCTTTTCTTAGTTTATTTTATATGAGTAGGAAGAGATATGTCAAATTCAACTGTCGTTTTTACCTTGGCGTGGATTTTAGGTGGATTTTCTAACGGAACAACTGGTATGGGTGCAGCAATGCTTGCTTTACCTATTACGGCTGCTTTCTTACCACCACAAGTTTTAGTTCCTGTTTCATCAGCACTTGTTTTGATTATTTGTGCTGTTATTGTTTGGAATAACAGGCAACATATTGATTTAAGCGTTTGCTGGCGCATGATTTTAGGTTCAATACCAGGTTCTTGGCTTGGATTGTATATTCTCACAAATGTTCCAGCTGAAACAATTTCTTTAGCTGCTGGTATTGCAATTATTTTCTTTGTTCTTTGGCGTGTTATGCCTAAAAAATCTTACGAGCCAAGAGAATATAAAGTTGGTCAAGCTGTTGCGGGTTTTGGTAAAGGTTTGATTGGAACTTCAATTGCATTTAGTGGCCCTGCTATTGCAATGTATTCACTTTTTGCTGGCTGGACAAAAGAAAAAACTTTTGCAAACTTGAATTTAGTTTGTATGGTTTCTTGCATTATTTCAGGCTTTTTCCATGCAAGCGCTGGCTTATTTACAAAAGAACTTTTGTTCTATTTAGCAATTGGTGTTCCTGCTTCAATGATAGGAATTATTATTGCAGCCCCTGTTTCAAAACGTATTAACACAGTTTTATTTACAAAAATTCTTTTAGTTGTTTTATTTATCTCTGGCGTTGTTTGCCTTATTCGTGG